>CAXSEX010000050.1:0-15724 GCA_964236415.1 uncultured Acetobacteraceae bacterium
ACAACGCCGTGTTGTAGTCAGCGCGGAGGCCCTCGTAGGCCGGCGGCAGCGCGGCCTCAAGGCGATACGTGAGGTCGCCAGCCGCCAGCCGCGCCAGCCCGGCGCCGATCGACCCCACAACCAGCCCCGCCGCCGCCTCTGCCGCCTCCTGCCGCACCCGCTCGTCCTCCGCCGCGCGCCGCGCCAGCGCTTCCGCCTGCTCGCGCTCCAGCGCCTGCGTCCGCAACGCCGCGTCCTTGAACACCTGCACCGCCCCTGCCATCGCCCCGATCTCGTCGGCCCGATGCACCCCCGGCACCTCGGCCCCCAGATCCCCCTCTGCCAGCCGGCGCATCGCCCCTGTCATCGACGCAATCGGCCCCGAGATGCCACGGATCAGCGACCAGCCAACGACCGCGCAAACCAAGGCCGTCATCCCAAGCACAGCCAGCACCCAGACGCGCGCCGACGCGCCAAGCGCCTGCTCCCGGTCGGCGGCAGCCTGGCCTCCGTGCAGGTTGAACGCGGCGCTCGCCTCCAGCGCGGCGCGGAAGGCGTCCATGGCGGCCAGCATGGGCTGCTTGTACAAGGCCAGGGCGCGCTCGCGGGCATCACCCCCGGCCGTGAGTTCAGCAAGCTGCGCCGAAAAGGCGTCATAGGCCGACCATGTCCGCATGAGCGCCTCGGCAAGGCGCTGCTCCTCGCCGGGAGTGGTGAGCGGCTGATATTCCTTCAATGCGGCGTGCAGGTCCGCAACGGCCTTGGCCGTCTTCACGTTTCGCGCCTGGCGCTCCTCGTTGCTTTCGGCAAGAAAGAAAAGGCCCTGGTAGGACCGGACGCGCTCGGTCAGTTGCGCCACCCGGCCGAGCGCACGGGAAGATGGCAGCCAGATCTCCCTCATGTCGGCAGCGGATGCGCTAACCGCGGCGAGGCGATGGACGGCGAACATGCCCAGCCCGGCCGTGCAGCAGAGCACCAGCGCAAAGGCCGCGACGATCCTGCCGCGAATGCTGGCACGGCTGCACAGGTGGCGCATGGCGTTCCTCTTGCCCAAACGGATGAGCGCCATTGTCGCCCGGATGCATGAAGAAATGCTTAAGGCTGCGGTGGCCTCGGCACGGTCAAGTGCGGCCGGGGCTTGGCGCCGTCCCTCGCCCCGGGCTGCGGCCACGCACCCCGGTCACGAACGCCTAACGGAACGGCCCGTTCAGCCGGACAATCGCGAGGTTGAGCCAGGACGCGAAGCTGACCCAAAGCAAGTAGGGCACGATCAGCAGGCTCGCCCAGGTGGAGAACCCGGCCAACCCGACGATGAGCGCCAGGCAGGACAGCCAAAGGAACACCACCTCGAACAACGCCCAGTCCGGGCGCTTCATGCGGAAGAACAGCGGACTCCAGAGGAAATGGAACAGCCCGTTCGCCGCGAACAGCAGCACGACCTGCAAGCGCCCGGCGGCATTGGGCGCAGCCTCCCACGCGAGCGCGCCGGACCAGGCAGCCAGGCCGAGGATCAGCGTCCAGGCCGGGCCGAATGCCCAATCCGGCGGCTGCCATGTTGGCTTGCGCAGCGCGCGGTACCACGGCCCGATCTCGGTCGCCAGCCCGCCAGCCCCGGCCAGCAACAGGGCCGCCAGCGCCGCGACGGCGACTGTCCAGATCATCGCCGCCCCTTCCTCACAACTGCCGACGCACGCATGCTTTCAAACTCCGGCATTCGCGCCGTCTCCCCGCCATCCGTGATCCCGGCGCCGCAAGCGGCGCCTCGATCACATGGGCGAGCAGGGCCTGGAACAACAGGCCGTCCTTCGGGTCAGGCGAACACGTCCCGCGGGCTGTCGGCGCGCAGGCTGTCCCCGAGTTCGAGCGCGGCCCGGCGCACGTCCGCCCGCAGGCACTCCAGGCCGCGCTTCAGCAGAAAGCTGCCGTCGGTGCGCGCCACCAGGCCCGTAAGGGCCACCCGGCCCTCCGGGAGCAGCTTCGCATGGCCGCCAATCGGCGTGCGGCACGACCCGTCGAGCGAGGCCAGCAGCGCCCGCTCCCCCGCGGCCATGCAGCGCGCGTCCACGTCCTCGATGGCGCCCAGCAGGTGCTGCAACTCGGTGTCGCCGGCACGGACGGTGATGCCGACGATGCCCTGGCACGCCGACGGCACCATCACCGCCGGGTCGATCACGACGGAGGCCTCGTCCTCCAGCCCCAGCCGCCGCATGCCGGCCAGCGCCAGGAAGGACGCGGCGAAGTCGCCGCGCCGCACCTTGTCGAGCCGCCCGTGCACGTTGCCGCGGATGTTCTGGATCACGAGGTCTGGCCGGGCATGCAGCAGCTGCGCGGCCCGGCGCACGCTGCTCGACCCCACGGTGGCGCCGTGCGGCAAGGCGGCGTAGGGGTCGTCCCCGGACACACCGCCATCGGAAGCCTCGCAATCGGGACCCAGGATCAGCGCGTCGCGCGGGTCCTCGCGCTTGAGCACGCAGGCCAGCACGATGCCGGGCGGCAGCTCGGTTTCCAGGTCCTTCAGGCTGTGCACCGCGAAGTCGATGCGGCGGTCCAGCAGCGCCTCATGGATCTCCTTGGCGAACAGGCCCTTGCCGCCGATGTCGGCCAGGCGCTCGCCCGTGCTCTGCGTCGCATCCCCCGTGGTGCGGATCGCGTGCTCCTGGAACACGTCCATGCCGCGCAGCACCGGGCAGAATTGGCTGAGCAGCGCCAGGAACGCCCGGGTCTGCACCAGCGCCAAGGGCGACGCGCGGGTGCCGACGCGCAGCGGCAGGCCCGGATGGTGCGGCCGGACGGACGGGACCGCCCGGGCACGCCGGGCCGTCGCTGCCTGGGCCGCCGCTGCCTCCGCCACCGCCTGGGCGCGCAAGCAGGCCTCTGGCCGCTCGGCCAGGGAAGCGGCGTGCCCGTCGTCGAGTTGGTCCACCGAGAACTCCATGCTCACTCCCCTAAGCGCGTCTTGTTGCAGCGAGCGCTCCCGCGCCGGCATCGAACAGGCAGGCATCGTCAGACGGGCGCATTGAGGCGCACCACGGCGAGGTTCAGCGCGCCCGCAAACGTCACCCAAGCCAGATACGGCACCAGCAGCCATCCCGCCGCATGCGAAACCGAGGCAACTGTGACAATCAGCACAACGATGGACAGCCAGAACGCCACGACCTCGATCAGCGCCCAGTCAAGCCGCTGGAAATGGAAGAACAGCTCGCTCCACGTGACGTTCAGCAGCGCATTCAGCGCGAACACGCCGACGATCCGCAGCCCTTGCCGGCGGTCCCGGGCGGCGTTCCACGCCTTGACGCCCGCCAGCGCGATCAGGCCGTAGATCAGCGTCCAGGCCGGGCCGAACAGCCAATCCGGCGGCTGCCAGGACGGCTTCCGCAGCCCGTAGTACCATGGCCCGAGGTCGGTCGCCGACGCGCCCAGCCCGGCGACCACGACCGCCGCCAGCGCCGCGACGGCGACCGGCTGCCACGCCCGGCCGCGCAGGGACCGGGCCGTCATGCCCGTGCGATCCCGAGAAGCTGCGCCGTGTCTTTCAGGAAAATCCGCAGGTGCGCCACCGGGTCGCGACGCACCAGCTTCTTGTTCATGTAAGACTCCCAGGTCAGCCGTTGCACGTCCGGGTCCCGGCACATCTTTACGAACTTCTCGCGCCGGCTGTCGCTCGAATACCAGAACCACTGCATCATCCCGAGTATCCAGAACACCCGGCCATGCGCCGCCATGAACCGCTTGCGCGCCAGCCGCAGCGAGCGCACGTCGCCGGTCGCGCACAGGGCCTCCACCGCCTCCGCCGCCAGCCGGCCGCCGAGCATCGCGTAGTAGATGCCCTCCCCCGACGCAGGTGCCACCACGCCCGCCGCGTCCCCGGCCAGCACCACGTCGCGCCCGTTGTCCCAGCGCCGCATCGGCCGCAGCGGGATCGGCGCCCCTTCCCGCCGGATCGTTTCCAGCCCGTCAAGCCCCGCCGCCTTGCGCAGCGCCCCGATGGCCGGGCGCAGGCCGAACCCCTTGCGGGCCGACCCGGTGCCGACGCTCATCGTGTCGCCGTGCGGAAAGATCCACGCATAGAAGTCCGGCGACAGCGCGCCCTGGTAGAACACGTCGCACCGGGCGCGGTCGAAGACGGCCGGGTCGGGCGCGCGGATGATCTCGTGATACGCAAAAACGTATTTCACGCGCTCCCAGCCCTTCACGCACTGCTTGGCGACGACCGACCGCGCCCCGTCCGCGCCGATCACCGCCCGCGCCCGAATTTGCCCGGCGCCGTCCGGCCCGGTGACATGCACCACCGCCACTCCGTCCGCGTCATGGCTGATCCGCTCGAACGTGCCGGTGCGGCGCACCGCGCCCACGGACGCGGCGCGCTCCCGCAGCCACTCGTCGAACGTGTCGCGGTCCACCATGCCGACGTAGCCATCGCCGTCGATGGGCATGTCGGCCTCCTTCGCCGAGGGCGCCACGATGCGGGCGCCGGTGGCGCGGGCGACGATCAAGCTGTCGGGGATGCCGAACTCCCGGACGCAGACCGGCGGGATGGCGCCGCCGCAGGGCTTGATGCGCCCGGCGCGGTCCAGCAGCAGCACCGAGCGCCCGCCCCGCGCCAGGTCCGCCGCCGCCGTGGCGCCTGCCGGGCCGCCGCCCACCACCACCGCGTCGAATGTCTCGGATTGCGTCATGCTCGCCTCCCTCATCCCGCCTGCACGGCGCGGCCCACCGCCGGGCGCGGCGCCGGCTGGTCGCCGCTTGTTTGGAACACTCCCAAGGCCAGCACGGCTGCGGCCCCGAACAGCGCGGCCTCCATGCCGAACACCGCCGCGTAAGCCGTGGCGGGGGAGCCGAACACGAAGCGCGCGAGGTCGCTCGCCGCCGTGCCGGCCAGCCCGCCGGCGCCGAAGGCCAGCGCCTGGGCTGCGCCCCACAGCCCCACCCGGGTGCCTTCCCGCGCGGCGCGTCCGTTGCTCGCCAGGCCCATCATGGAGCCGATGGCCGACACCGCGAACGCGCCGTTGGCGACGCCGAGCAGCACCACGCCCTCCCGCAGCGGCCAGCCCAGCCCGAGCGGGCCGGACGCCGCCAGCAGCAGGATCGCCCCTGCCGAGCCGACGCAGCCGCCCACCGTGCTCGCCCGCATCGCCCGGACGCGGAAGCCGCCCGCCAGCGCGCTGCCCGCGGCGACAAGCGCCATGCCGCCCAGCACGCCCGCATGGTGCAAGCCCGTCAGCCCCGCGGACTGGCCCGGCGTCAGCGCGAACACCGCGCCGGCGAACGGCACCGAAATGAGTTCCCGCGCGCTGTAGGCCAGCATGCTGACGAAGACGAACACGGCGAAGCGCCGCGCCTGCGGCTCCGCCCAGACTTCCTTCAGCGCCACGAGGAACCCGCCCGCACGGGGAGCGGCCGGCTCGGGCGCGCCCGCCGCGCCCTCCATGCCCCACACCGCGAGCGCCGCCACGGCGAAGGCGGCCAGCGCCACGGCCGAGGTCACGAGCACCAGGCGCCCCGGCGAGAACGGGTCCAGCAGCCTGCCTGCGACCGTCGCGGTCACCGCGATGCCGGCGATCATCATGAGCCAGACCACCGTGGCCGCTGCCGCCCGGCGACGCGGATCGACCCGCTTGGCCAGCAGCGTCAGCAGCGCCGTGCCGGCCGAGCCAACCCCCACGCCCACCAACGCGAACGCGGCCAAGGCGACCGCGATGCCCGCGGCAAGATGCGTCGCCATCAACGCCGTGCCGCCCGCAGCGCCCATCCCGCCGAGCGCCAGCGCCGCCATGCCGCCCACGATCCACGGCGTCCGCCGCCCGCCCAGGTCCGACCCGTAGCCCAAGCGCGGACGCAGCACCTGCAATGCATAATGAAAGGCGACCAGCGCCCCGGGGATCAGCGCCGGGAGCGCGAGTTCCACCACCATCACCCGGTTCAGCGTGGAGGTCGCCAGAACGACCACCGACCCCAGCCCGGCCTGCACCAAGCCCAGCCGCAGGATGCCGAGCCAGCCGATGGCCCCCGCCTCCATATCGTTTGTCATGCCACGCCCCCGGCGCGCAGGGCAAAGGCGGCGACCAGCATGCCGAGCACATAGAGCGTCGTCCCGGTGCCGTTATACCAAGGTGCCCGGCCCCGCGGGTCCCGCATGAACCGGCGCATCAGCCCGCCCTGCACCAGCAGCAATGCCGCCACGGCCGCCGCATACGCCGGGTGCCCCCAGCCCAGCAGCAGGCCGACCACGACGACCTGCGGCAGCGCCATCACCAGGCAGGCCAGCCGCGCCGCGCGCTCCACGCCCAACAGCACCGGCAGCGAGTTCACGCCCGTCTGCCGGTCGCCCTCCACCGACTTGAAATCGTTCAGCGTCATGATGCCGTGCGCACCGGCGCTGTAGGCCGCGGCCACCGCGATGATGCGCCAGTCCGGCAGCGCGCCCACCATGATGGCGGCGGCGGTGAACCACGGCAGGCCCTCGTAGCACGCGGCGCAGGCGAGGTTGCCCCACCAGCCGTTGCGCTTCAGCCGCACCGGCGGCGCGCTGTACGCCCAGGCCAGCGCCAGCCCGGCCACCGCGGCGCCAAAGGCCCAGCGCCCGAGCATCGCCGCCACGGCCAACGACAGCAGGGTCCAGACGAGCGCGATCCAGAGCCCGGCGCGGCCCGGAATGCGGCCCGACGGGATCGGCCGCCCCGGTTCGTTGATGGCGTCGACGTGCCGGTCGAACCAGTCGTTGGCGGCCTGGCTGGTGCCGCACACCAGCGGCCCGGCCAGCGCCACCCCGCCCAGCACCAACGCCCACCGCCCACCGACCGGCCGCCCAGACGACACGACGCCGCAGCCGAACGCCCACATGGGCGCGAACCAGGTGATCGGCTTCAGCAGTTCCAGCACCGCCGCCGGGCGGGGGCGGGCGGGGCTGGTGGGGATCGCCAGGGCCGGCATCAGCTCGGCTCCGCCGCGGTGAGGTCGCCGAGGCCGTAGCGGCGCAGCTTCACGTAAAGGCTCTGCCGGCTCAGCCCCAGCATCTCGGCCGCCGAGGCCCGGTTGTCGTTGGTCAGCTCCAGCGCCGCCTCGATGGACAGCCGCTCGATCACCTCGGTGGCTTCCCGCACCAGCTCCTTCAGCGAGACGCGGCCGATCAGCTCGGTCAGCTGCTCCACCGAGCGCGGCAACTGCCGGGCGGCGCGGGTGTCCGCCTGCAGCCGCGGCCCGACGTTGCGGATCGCGTAGCCGTATGACGGGTGCCCGCCGTTGCGGATCGACACCGCCGAGATCTCGACCTGCGCCACCGATCCCGCGTCGCCGCGCATCGTCGTGGTGAAGAACCGCACGGAGCCGCGGTCGCGCAGGTTCGCCGTCAGCACATCCAGGTCCACGCCGCTGGCGCCCACCCAGCGGTCGAGCGGCTGGCCGCGCGCCTGGTGCTCGTCCAGCACCTGCGCCATCTCCAGGAAGGCGGCGTTGGCGGTGATGACCGCGCCGTGGTGGTCCGTCACCACGAAGCCGTCCGGCGCGCTCTCGACGGCGCGCAGCAGCTTGGTCTTCACGTCCGGCAGCCCCGCCAGGGCGGAGGCCGCCGGGGAAATCCGCATCAGGAACAGCGCCGCGTTCTCCTGCCGGAACAGCGACACCTTGACCGACACCGGCTGGTCGCCACGCACCAGCCGGGCCGGCGTGTCCTCCGGACGGGCGCCGGCGCGGATGGCGCCGAGATGGCCTTGCAGCACCGTCAGGCTGTCGGGATGAAAGATATCGGCCATCGCGCGGCCGACCACATCTTCCGACCCGGCGCCGAACAGGCTTTGCGCCGCCGCGTTCGCCTCCAGCACCCGCCCCTTGAGGGGATCGAGGATCAGCACGGCCTCCGACGACAACTGGAACAGCAGGCGGTAGCGCATCTCCACATCGCGCAGCTTGGAGTAGTCGCGCTCCATGGATTGCTGCGCGTTCATCAGGCGCTGCTGCAGGGCGGACATGACGCGCAGGTCGCGGCCGAACACCACGATGCGCCCATCCCCGCCGATCTGCACGCCGCAGTACAGCACCGGCACGGACCGGCCCTCGGAGGTGATATGGTTGATGTGGCGCCATTTCGGCTCGGCCGTCGTCGTCGCCTCCCGCAGCAGGGCCTCGACCTTCGCCCGGCTGTCCGGCGCCACGGTCGCCGCCATGGGACGACCGACCCACTGGGCGCTTTCGTTCAGCTCGTCCAGCAGTTCCGCGCTCTGGAACGCCATGTCGCGGATCGTGCCGTGCGCATCGACGATCAGGGTCACGTCGGACGACGCCGCAATGAGCGACGCGGCCGAACCGGCGTCAAGGTCCCCCAGCGACGTCTGCGGTGATACGAAAGTTTTCACGAGTGCCGAGATCCCCCAGTGCACGCCCCGTTTCCCCGCCCCAGCCCTAGTCTCGTTGCCGCATGCCGATAGCGGCATGCAGGTCGTCATCGCCGAGGCGGCAGATCCGTTACGTGGGGGACCGGCCGTTATCGACGCTTCGTCGCGAGGTCAACCAGCAATTGCGCTTGCAGCACCGCTTGTCGCCCATCGATTGCCGTGCCGTCCGCGCCCACCTCGGCCGCGAGACACGGGTTCGCGGTGAAGCCCGGGCCGCCCACCAGGACGGCCAGGCCGGGGTTCATCGAGGCGCGGCGCACCGAGCGGATCTCGGTCCGCACGGCGTCCAGCTTCTCGTCGCAGGCGAGTGAGAAGCCGATGACCTCGACCCATTCCCGCCGCACCAGGCCGCGCAGGTCGGCACTCGATTCGACCGGGCCGCTCCAGGCGTTCCAGCCGGCCCGGCGGAAGAACTCGTAGACCATCGACAGGCCGAAGGTGTGGTCCTCCCCCGGCAGCGGCACCAGGAGCACCCGCGGTCCGTTGCTCCGGGTGTTCGCGGAGCGCAGGAAGCTCGGGCTGAGTTCCCGCATCGCGTTCTGCAGCCGCCACAGGCCGATGGTGACCTCGGTGAAGTCGCAGGTGTCGTCCTCCCACATCTCGCCCAGGCGCCGGGCCGCGGGGGCGAGCAGGTCCAAGTAGAGCGACTCGGCCGCTGCGCCCTGTCCGTGCATGGCCTCGACGAACGCGACCGCCTCCGGCTCGCCGCGCGACAGCACGAGGCCCACGAGGTCGGTGACGTGCAGGGCCGTCACCAGCATGTCCGCCGCCGGCGCCGTCGGCACGGGATGGGCGATCAGCAGGCGCGGGATGACGTCCAGCTCAACCGTCCGGGTCAGGATGGACCGGCGCTGCTCGGCGTCCTGCCGTGCGGGGTGCGGCCGCGCGGACTGCCGGCGGGCCGCGCCCATCGCGTCGGCCTCTGTCCGGAAGTCCTGAATGGCGAGCGGATATCCCATCGATCCCGTCATCTTGCGTCTCTCCCTAGTTCAAGCGGCCTGACATGCGAGTGTCAAGCTTGATTTACGTAACGCCGGCTTGACACATCGTCCCGCCCGGCTCTAGCGTTGGTTCAACACGCAATCCCGGACCAACACGGGATCAGAAAGTGGAAGAACGTTACGGCGTGGCCTGAAGAAGTCGGTTTTACGCTTGCGCCCCACGGCGCGATCACGGTCGCGATGGCCAGGCAACGGACCTCGTCCGACTGCACCGGGTTAGCGCACCTTCTAGGGAAGAGATTGTCAAGCGATGTTTACTCAGCTCATCGGACGCATGGTGGACTCGCTGGATTGCAGCCCCTGGGGCGGCGCCACCGGGCGGGGCATCAGCCCGGCCTTCCGCCAGCCGACTCGCCGCGCGCTCTACACGCCGGACGAGCGCCAGCGCCGCGACGCCTCGCCCTGGACGGTGGTGCAGGGCGTCCTCGCCCCGGCGCAATTTGTCGTGTTCCTCATCAGCCTGTGCCTGGTGTCCCGCTATCTCAGCACCGGGCTGGGCGAGCACGCGGCCATCGCGTCCGTCGTGGCCAAGACGCTCTGCCTCTACGCCATCATGGTCACTGGCTGTATCTGGGAGCGTGAGGTGTTCGGCCGCTACCTGTTCGCCCCGGCCTTCTATTGGGAAGACGTGTTCAGCATGCTGGTGCTGGCGCTGCACACCGCCTACCTTGCAGCGCTGCTGTCAGGGGCGCTTGACGCCCACGGGCTGATGCTGCTGGCGCTCGCGGCCTACGCGGCTTACGTCATCAACGCCGGGCAATTCATCCTGAAGCTGCGGGCGGCGCGGCTCCAGAGCGACGGCTGGCACGCCGCGGGCATGGGCCTGACCTCGTGAGCGCCGCCACGGCACTCGGCTGCGGCGATGCGCCTGTGTTGCGGGAGCGCGGCCAGCGTGAGGTGTTCTGCGGCCTTACGGGAATCATTTGGCTGCACCGCAAGATCCAGGATGCTTTCTTCCTCGTCGTCGGCTCCCGCACCTGTGCCCACCTGATCCAGTCGGCCGCCGGCGTCATGATCTTCGCCGAGCCGCGCTTCGCCACCGCCATCATCGACGAGCGCGACCTGGCCGGCATGGCCGACGCCAACGACGAGCTGGACCGGGTGGTGGACCAACTTCTCGCCCGGCGCCCGGAAATTCGCCTGCTGTTCCTGGTCGGCTCCTGCCCGTCCGAGGTCATCAAGCTCGACCTGTCCCGCGCCGCCGAGCGGCTGTCGGCGACGCACATGCCGCAGGTCCGCGTCTTGAACTACAGCGGCAGCGGGATCGAGACGACGTTCACCCAAGGGGAGGACGCCTGCCTCGCCTCGCTGGTGCCGATCCTGCCGCGGGAAGCGCCGGGCGCCGGGCAAAGCCTCGTGGTCGTGGGCGCGCTGGCGGAGGTCGTCGAGGACCAGCTTCGCCGCCTGCTGGAGGGCATGGGCATCGCGGACGTGCGCTTCATGCCGCCGCGCAGCGCGCTCGCCTTGCCGCCGGTCGGGCCGGGCACGCGGTATCTGCTGGCGCAGCCGTTCCTCGCCGACACCGCCCGGGCGCTTGAAGCCCGCGGCGCCGTCCGCCTCCCTGCCCCGTTCCCGCTCGGTGCCGAGGGCACCACCGCCTGGCTGCAAGCCGCAGCCGACGCCTGGGGCGTGTCCCCCGAGCGGTTCGACGCCGTGACGGAGGCGCCCCTCCGCCGTGCCCGCCATGCCCTCGCCCGGCACCGCGAGCAGCTTGCTGGCAAGAGCGTCTTCTTTTTTCCCGACAGCCAACTCGAAATCCCGCTCGCCCGCTTCCTCCAGCGCGAGATGGGCATGCGGCTCGTCGAGGTCGGCACGCCCTACCTGCACCGCCAGCACCTGGCGGAAGAGTTGGCCATGCTCCCCGCCGGCACCGCGCTGAGCTAGGGGCAGGACGTGGACCGCCAGCTTGACCGCGCCCGGGCAGCGCATCCGGACCTCGTGGTGTGCGGCCTCGGCCTCGCCAACCCGCTGGAAGCGGAGGGCATCGGCACCAAGTGGTCCATTGAGCTGCTGTTCACGCCCATCCAGGGCTATGACCAGGCCGCCGACCTCGCCGAGCTGTTCGCCCGCCCGCTCGCCCGTCGCCTGCGGCTGAGGGTGTAGGCCCATGCAGCTCACGCTCTGGACTTACGAGGGGCCGCCGCACGTGGGCGCCATGCGGATCGCCACGGCCATGGAGGGCGTGCACTACGTGCTGCACGCGCCGCAGGGCGACACCTACGCCGACCTGCTGTTCACCATGATCGAGCGGCGGTCGAAGCGCCCGCCCGTGACCTACACGACGTTCCAGGCCCGCGACCTCGGCGGCGACACGGCGGAACTGTTCAAGGACGCCGTGCGCGACGCCTATGCCCGGTTCCAGCCGCAGGCGCTGCTGGTGGGCGCCTCCTGCACCGCCGAGTTGATCCAGGACGACCCTGGCGGCCTCGCCCGCGCCCTGGACCTGCCGGTGCCCGTGGTGGCATTGGAGTTGCCGTCCTATCAAAAGAAAGAGAACTGGGGCGCGGCCGAGACCTTCTATCAGGTCGTCCGCGCCTTCGCCGGGCCGAACGTGCCGCCGCCGGGCACGACGCAGCCGGAGCGCGCGCCGGGCACCCGCCCGCGCTGCAACGTGCTCGGCCCGGCGGCGCTCGGTTTCCGCCACCGCGACGACGTGGCGGAGATCACGCGCCTCTTGGCGCAGCTTGGCATCGACGTGAACGTGGTCGCGCCGCTGGGCGCCACGCCCGCCGACATCGCGCGGCTGGGGGACGCCGAGTTCAACGTCGTGCTGTATCCGGAGATCGCCGGGCAGGCGGCGGCGTGGCTGGCCCGCAGCTTCGGCCAGAAGGCGACCAAGTGCGTGCCCATCGGCATCGGGGCCACCCGGAACTTCATCCACGAGGTTTCGACGCTCGCCGGCGTCGATCCCGCCCCGGCGCTGGCGGGCGCGCCGTCCCGGATGCCGTGGTACACCCGTTCCGTCGACAGCAGCTACCTGACGGGCAAGCGGGTGTTCGTGTTCGGCGACGCGACCCACGCCATTGCCGCCGCCCGCGTGGCGCGGGACGAGATGGGCTTCACCGTCGTGGGCCTCGGCACCTACGGCCGCGAGTTCGCCCGGGACGTGCGGGAGGCCGCGAAGCTCTACGACGTGGAGCCGCTGATCTCCGACGACTACCTGGAGATCGAGGCGCGCATCGCGGAGGCGCAGCCGGAACTGGTGCTGGGCACCCAGATGGAGCGGCACATCGCCAAGCGCCTGGGCATCGCCTGCGCCGTGATCTCCGCCCCGGTGCACGTCCAGGATTTTCCGGCGCGCTATTCCCCGGTGATGGGCTGGGAAGGCGCCAACGTGCTGTTCGACGCCTGGGTCCACCCGCTGATGATGGGGCTGGAAGAGCACCTGATCGGCATGTTCCGCGAGGATGCGGAGTTCGGGGCCGACGCCGCGCCATCCCACCTGGGCCACGCCGCGCCCCAGCGCCCGGAGCCTGAGCCGGCCCCGGCGGCGGGTCCGTTGGCCTGGGCGCCGGAAGCGGAGAAGGAAGTGGGGAAAATCCCGTTCTTCGTCCGCGGCAAGGCCCGGCGCAACACCGAGAAGTTCGCCCTGGCGCAGGGCCTCGCCACCATCACCGTCGATACGCTCTACGACGCAAAGGCGCATTATGGCCGCTGACAGCCTTCCGGTCCGTGTCGTCGTCGTCACCATGGACAGCCACCTGTCCAGCGCGGTGCGCCGGGCCGAGGCGGAGCTGCAACGCGACATCCCCGGCCTCAGCCTGGTCGTCCACGCCGCCGACGAATGGGGCAGCGACCCGGCGGCGCTCGACGCCTGCCACGCCGACATCGCCCAAGGCCACATCGTCATCGCGACGATGCTGTTCCTGGAGGACCACATCCGCGCCGTGGCCCCGGCGCTGGCCGCCCGGCGCGAGCATTGCGACGCCATGCTGTGCTGCATGTCGGCGGGCGAGGTCACGAAGCTGACCAAGCTCGGCCGCTTCGACATGTCGCAGGAGGCGACGGGCGCGCTCGCCATGCTGAAGCGGCTGCGGGGCGGCGGCAAGGACGGGAACAAACCCGCGTCCGGGCAGAAGCAGATGAAGATGCTGCGCCGCCTGCCCAAGCTGATGAAGTTCATCCCCGGCACGGCGCAGGATGTCCGCACCTATTTCCTGGCGCTGCAATACTGGCTAGCCGGGTCGGACGAGAACCTGCTCAGCCTGGTGCGCATGCTGGTCGGCCGCTACGCCGCGGGCGAGCGCCGGGCGCTGCAAGGCACGCTGCCGGCCGCGGCGCCCATCGAGTACCCGGAGGTCGGGCTGTACCACCCGCGCGTGCCGAACCGGGTGTTCGACCGGCTGGACCAACTGCCGAAGGCCGGGCTGTCCGGCACCGTGGGGCTGCTGCTGCTGCGGTCCTACCTGATTTCCGGCAACGCCGCCCACTATGACGGCGTGATCGCGGCGCTGGAAGCGCGCGGCCTGCGCGTCGTCCCGGCCTTCGCCAGCGGCCTGGACGCCCGCCCGGCCATCGAGCGGTTCTTCATGCGGGACGGCGCCGCCGCGGTTGACGCGGTGGTGTCGCTCACCGGGTTCTCCATGGTGGGCGGCCCCGCCTACAACGACAGCTCCGCGGCCGAGACGACGCTTGCGGCGTTGGACGTGCCCTACGTCACCGCGCACCCCGTCGAGTTCCAGACGTTGGACCAATGGCAGGGCGATCCACGCGGTTTGCTGCCGATCGAGGCGACGATGATGGTGGCACTGCCGGAGTTGGATGGCGGCATGACGCCCATGACCTTCGGCGGGCGCTGCGGCCGGGCCAATACGCCCAGTCCCTGCGCAGGCTGCGACGGCAAGATGTGCTCGCGCGACATGGTGCCGCACGCCGAACGCGCCGGAATGCTCGCCGCCCGCGTCGCCCGGCTGGTGGCGCTGCGGCGCACCGCGCGGGCGGCGCGCAAGGTGGCGCTGGTGCTGTTCAACTTCCCGCCCAACGCCGGGGCGACCGGCACCGCCGCCTACCTCGCGGTGTTCCACTCGCTGCACAACACGATGCGCGCCATGCGGGATGCCGGCTATGACGTGGAGGTGCCGGCGACGGTGGACGCGCTGCGCGACGCCGTGACCGGCGGCAATGCCGAGCGGTATGGCACGGATGGCAACGTGGCCGCCCGCATCCCCGTGGACGACCACGTGCGGCGGGAGACCTGGCTGCCGGAGATCGAGCGGAGCTGGGGGCCGGCGCCGGGCCGCGCGCAAACGGACGGGAGCAGCCTGTTCGTGCTGGGCCGGCAGTTCGGCAACGTGTTCGTGGGCTTGCAGCCGGCCTTCGGCTACGAGGGCGACCCGATGCGCCTCTTGTTCGAGCGCGGCTTCGCGCCGACCCATGCGTTCAGCGCCTTCTACCGCTACATCCAGCAGGATTTCGGCGCCCATGCCGTGCTGCATTTCGGCACCCACGGCGCGCTGGAGTTCATGCCGGGCAAGCAGGCCGGGCTGTCGGCCGAGTGCTGGCCGGACCGGCTGATCGGGCATTTGCCGAACTTCAACCTGTATGCCTCGAACAACCCGTCCGAGGGCATGATCGCCAAGCGCCGGGCCAACGCGGTGCTGATCAGCTATCTGACGCCCCCCGTGGCCCATGCCGGGCTGTACAAGGGCCTGCTGGACCTCAAGAGTTCGCTGGACCGTTGGCGCGGCATCGACCCGGACGCCGAGCCGGAACAGCGCGAGCAGCTTGCCGCCCTGGTGCAGGCGCAGGCCGCCGCCGTGGACCTGGCAGCAGCAGAGCCGGCCTGGCCGGACGCATTGGCCGAGATCGACCGGCTGGGCGCCGCGCTGCTGGAACTGGAATACACGCTGATCCCGCACGGTTTGCACGTGATCGGCGAGCCGCCCTGCGCGGACGAGCGGCGCGAGATGCTGGACGCCGCCGGGGCGCACGAGCCGGCCGAGCGCGCCCGGCTGGACGGGCTGCTGGCCACCGACCACGAATTGCCGGCGATCATCCATGCGCTCGACGGCGGCTACATCCGCCCGGCGCCGGGCGGCGACCTGCTGCGCACCACCGCCGTGCTGCCCACGGGGCGCAACCTGCACGGCTTCGACCCGTTCCGCCTGCCCAGCGCCTTTGCCGTGCAGGACGGCGCGCGCCAGGCCGACCGGCTGCTGGCCCGGCACGCCGCGGACGGCAAGGGCCTGCCCGAGACCGTCGCCATGGTGCTGTGGGGCACCGACAACCTGAAAACCGAGGGCGGACCCATTGCCCAGGCGCTGTGGCTGATGGGCGCGGCACCGCGGTTCGACAGCTACGGCCGGTTGGCCGGCGCGCAACTGCTGCCGCTGGAAACGCTGGGCCGGCCGCGCGTCG
>CAXSEX010000051.1:0-15578 GCA_964236415.1 uncultured Acetobacteraceae bacterium
TCTCCATCAGCCTCTCGCTGATCGCCGTGTTCATCCCGCTGCTGCTGATGGGCGGCATCGTCGGCCGGCTGTTCCGCGAGTTCGCGGTGACGGTCTCCATCACCATCGCCGTGTCCGCCATGGTGTCCCTCACGCTCACGCCCATGATGGCGTCCCGTTTCCTGTCGTCCGAGCATCGGGAGCACGGGCGGCTGTACAAGGCGGTCGAGGCGGTGTTCGACGCGATGCTGCGCTTCTACGAGCGCACGCTGGACGTGGCGCTGCGCTTCCAGTTCGTGACCTTCCTGGTGTTCATCGCCACCGTCGCCAGCACCGTCGGCCTGTTCATCATCATCCCCAAGGGGTTCTTCCCGGTTCAGGACACCGGCATCATCATCGCCATCACCGACGCGGCGCAGGACGTGTCCTTCCAAGGCATGCAGCGCCTGCAGCAGCGGGTGAACGAGCTGGTGGGCCAGGACCCCGCGGTTGCGGGCGTCACCTCCTCCGTGGGCGCCGGCGCCGGCGGGCAGACGGCAAACAACGGCCGGCTCTACATCAGCCTGAAACCCTGGAACGAGCGCAGCGAGAACGCCTCCCAGATCGTGGCCCGGCTCAGCCGGAAGATGCAGGGCGTCGAGGGCATCCGCCTGTTCATGCAGCCGGCGCAGGACGTGAGCGTGGGCGGCCGGCTGTCGCGGACCCAATACCAGTACACCCTGTCCGATCCCGACGGCGACGAGCTGAACACCTGGGCGCCGCGGGTGCTGGACAAGCTGCGCATGATCCCGAGCCTGGCGGACGTGACCTCCGACGCAGCCTCCGCCGGGCTTACGGCGACGCTCACCTACGACAAGGACGAAGCCGCGCGCTTCGGCATCCAGCCCGGCACCATCGACGCGACGCTCGACGACGCCTTCGGGCAGCGGCAGGTGGCGCAGTACTTCACGCCGCTCAAGGCGTACTACGTGATCCTGGAGGTCACACCGGGCCAGCAGGAAACGCTTGACACCCTGCGGCAGCTTTACGTCCGCGCCGCGTCGGGCGGGATGGTGCCGCTCTCGACGTTTGTGCGGATCGACACGGCGCCGGTCCAGCCGCTGGTGGTGAACCACCAGAGCCAGTTCCCGTCCGTCACGATCTCCTACAACCTGAAGCCCGGCGCTTCCTTGGGCGAGTCCGTCAGCGCCATCCAGCAGGCGACGGCGGCAATGGGCGTGCCGTCCACGGTGACGGGCGCCTTCCAGGGCACGGCGCAGGCGTTCCAAAGCTCGCTCCGCTCGCAGCCGCTGCTGATCCTGGCGGCGCTGGTCGCCGTGTACATCATCCTGGGCATCCTGTACGAGAGCTACATCCTGCCGCTCACGATCCTGTCCACCCTGCCGTCCGCGGGCGTGGGCGCGCTGCTGATGCTGCTGGCGTTCCACTACGACCTGACGGTGATCGCCATCGTCGGCATCATCCTGCTGATCGGCATCGTCAAGAAGAACGGCATCATCCTGGTCGATTTCGCGATCCACGCCGAGCGGAACGAAGGGGCGGAGCCGCTGCATGCGATCCGCCAGGCGTGCCTGCTGCGTTTCCGGCCGATCCTGATGACCACCATGGCGGCGCTGCTGTCCGGCCTGCCGCTGATGCTGGAAAACGGCGCCGGGTCGGAGTTGCGCAAGCCGCTGGGGTTCGCGATGGTGGGCGGCCTCGCCCTCAGCCAGGTGCTGACGCTCTACACCACGCCGGTCATCTACCTGTATCTCGACCGTTTGCAGCGCTGGTTCAGCCCGGTGCGCCAGAAGCGGGAGATGCCGCGCCTGGCCGGCGCCATGCGGGCCGAGCCGGAAGCATCGGAAATCTGAATGAAAGGAGATTCTGCCTTGCACCGACTCCAGGCTGCTTGCCTTACGGTTGTCCTGTCCGCAGCCGGGCTGCTCGCCTCGGGCCAGGCGTATGCCCAAGGCAGCCCGTTTGCCGGACGGTGGCATTGGAACAAGGCGCAATCAACGCTGCCGCCCGGCGAACCCGCGCCGGCCGACCTGGTCATGGACATCGCCCGTGCCGACGCCACTCACGTCCAATGGTCCATCACCGTCAAGGATCAAGGAGGCGAGTCGAACGTCGAGTCGTTCGACGCGCCGGCCAACGGTGAGCCCTACCCGGTCGGCACGGACACGGCAGCGTCGTTCAGGCTGAGCGGCGGCGCCTTGCAGGCCACCTTCACCGGTCCCGGCACGGCGACGGACACCCTGAGCTGCAGGCTCTCCAACAACGGCAGCAAGATGACCTGCGACGGCCAGTTGAGGCAGGAGGATGGCAAGACGGTCCGCTACGTTGATGTGTTTGACCGGTCCTAGCAATCTCCGTTGCTGATTGAAGGGTGGATATGTCGATGACCCGGCTGCTTCTCGTGCTCGTGTTTCTGGCGCCCGCGGGTTGCGTGTACGGGCCAGGGCCTGGACCTGGGTTTGTCGGCTACGGCGGCTACGGCGGTTGGCATCATGGCTTCTTTCACGGCTATGGCGGAGGCTTCGGCCATCGTGGCTTCGGCCGGCAGGGCTTCGGCGGCCATGGTTTCGCGCATGGGTTTGGCGGACACGGGTTCGGGGGTCACGGGTTCGGCGGACGCCGCTGAGCCGAGCTGATCAGCCGGAAGCCGTGTCAGAGATAGGGCAGCATGAGCCGCACGGCAGCGTCGCGCAGCCTCCCCGGCATCGTGCGGGCGTCCAACTCCGCCTGCGTCAGCGCGGGGCCGCGGCTGGACTGCATCAGCGCCGTGAGCGCGTCCGCGAGGCCGCGGTCGTAAACCTCCAGGCACAGCTCGAAGTTGAGCCGGAAGGAGCGGATGTCCCAGTTGCAGCTGCCGATCAGGCACCATTCGCCATCGACCACCGTGACCTTGGAATGGCGGAACGGCGGCGGGCACTGCCAGATCCGCACCCCGTCCTTCAGCATCGGCCCGACGTTGGCGCGGGTGGCCCAGTCCACAAAGGCGTGGTCGCTGGTTCCGGGGATCACGACATCGACCGCAACCCCGCGCATCGCCGCCAAAACGAGCGCCGTGGTCAGCCGCTCGTCCGGCAGGAAGTACGGGGTCATCACCGCGATGCTTTCCCGCGCGCAGGCGACGGCCTGCAACAGGGCAAACTCGATCTTCTCCAAATCCTCGTCCGGCCCGGAGTCGATCACCCGCGACGGCGCCGCGCCGCGGGGCGCCACGTCCGGGAACCAGGCCGCGCCGCGCAGGTCCTCATTCGTGGCGAAGGCCCAATCCTGCGCGAACGCCTCGGTCAACTGGCCGACGACCGGGCCTTCGACCCGGAAGTGGGTGTCCTGCACCGGCGCCGCCGGGCGGGCGGCGATGACGTTCGCATCGGAGATGTTCATGCCGCCGGTGAAGCCGACCGACCCGTCCAGCACCAGGACTTTCTTGTGCGAGCGAAGGTTAAGGAACGGCATGCGCCACGGCAGCGGCGAATGCAGGAAGCGCGCGGCCGGCACGCCCCGGCGGCGCAGCCGGTGGTAGGCGGGCGACCGCAGCCAGCCGCCGCCGATGCCGTCGATCAGCACGCGCACTGCGGCGCCTCGGCCCTGCGCCGCGGCCAGCGCGTCGATGAACCGGCTGCCCCATGCGTCGTCATGGAAGATGTAGGATGACAGGCCCACGCTGTGCTTCGCCGCGGCGATGGCCGCCAGCATGGCCGGGTAGGCCTCGTCGCCGTCGCGGTAGATCTGCACGGCGTTGCCCGGCATCACGGCCCGCCCGGTGATGCGCCCAATGCCGTAGTCCAACGGGTCCAAGTGGTCGTCGTCGGTGGGGGAGGGCCAGACGGCATGGCCGCCGCGCCGGTCGGCGGGTGACCGCAAGCGCCGGGCGCGGCGCTGCACCCGGTTCACGCCGAACAGGAAGTAGCTGAGGCCGCCGATGACCGGGGCGAACCAGGCGAACCCGATCCAGCCGGCCGAGGACGCCACCTCCCGCTTGCGCAGCAGGACGTGCAGGGTCACGAGAATCGCGGGCACGAGGCCGACCGCGAACGCCACGTCCGCGCGCACGTGGGTGAGGGAAGTCCAAAGCCCGTTCATTTCAAGCCAGGCACATCAGGGCCGCGCGGCGCCGCGCGTGTTGGTGTAGATCGCGAACAGCGTGTGGGAGGCGCAGATGAACAGGCGCGCCCGGTTGCGCCCGCCGAACGCGACGTTGGACACCGTGAACGGCACCTTGATGCGGCCCAGCAGGGCGCCGTCGGGCGCGATGCAGTGCACCCCGTCGGCCGCGCTGCTCCAGATGTTGCCGTCCTCGTCGCAGCGGAAGCCGTCAGCGAAGCCCGGCGCGACCGTGTGGAACACCCGGCCTCCCGACAAGCGCGTGCCGCCGTCCAGCACGTCGAACACCCGGATATGCTGCGCCGGGTCAGGCGCGAACTGCGGACCGGCCTCCGAAACGTACAGCCGCCGCTCGTCGGGCGAGAAGCACAGCCCGTTCGGCCCGGCGAAGTCGTCCGCCATCACCCGCAGGCTGCCGTCGCGCGGGTCGAGCCGGTAGAGCGTCGGCGGCAGTTCGGGCACCTGCTTGCCGCCCTCGTAATCCGTGTTGATGCCGTAATGCGGGTCAGTGAACCAGATCGCTCCGTCGGACGCGCAGATGATGTCGTTGGGGGAGTTCAGCCGGCGGCCCTGGTAATGGTCGGCCAGCACGGTGACGCTGCCGTCCAGCTCCGTCCGCGTGACGCAGCGGCCGCGGTGGGAGCAGCCGATCAGCCGCCCTTGCCGGTCCCGCGCGTGGCCGTTGGCGAAGTTGGACGGTTCGCGGAACACGGACACGCCGCCGTCCTCGCTCCAGCGCAGGATACGGTCACGGGGCAGGTCGCTGACCATCAGGCAGTCGTGGTCGGCGAACCAGACCGGTCCTTCCAGCCAGGCGTAACCCTCGCCCAGCTTCACCAAGGGCGCGTTCGGCAGCACCATGCTGCGGAAACGCGGGTCGTGGATGTCGAAGCCGTCCATCGCTGCCGCGCCCATCGCTATCGAGCGTGGCACGAGGCGCGTTGCGGCTCGACGTGCAACTGCACCGTCATCAGCGCCGCGGGCTGGCCGCCGACCGTGCCGGAGCGGTGGCCGCGCTTCCCGTCCTGTCCCGTGCAGTTCTGGTCCTCGCGGAGCGAGAACCCGCCCGGCCCCTGCTCGATGCGGAAGCCGTCCATGCTCTCGATCCACCAGCGGCTGGACAGCACGACCATCCATTGCGGCGCCGGGTTCTCGGCGGCGGCGCCGATGCCCTTCAGCTGGAACCCGGTCAGCGCGCACCGCCGCTGGTGGCTCACACCGTCCCGGTCGATCCGCAGGCGCCAGTAGGGGATGGAGGGCTTCGGGCCTGGCTGGTCGGGCATGGGCGTCCCTGTCTTGGGGCTGCGTTCGGGGTCTCGGTCTGAACTTTCCGCCGCGCCCACTGTTCCCTCGGCGTGGCGGTCCTATCCCATTTTCCGAGGAACCTTATTCCATGACGCTGCTGAACGACTATGCCCCGCTGCTGCTGCGGGTGTGCCTGGTGGTGCTGTTCCCGTTCAGCGGCTTGGACAAGATCGTGAACTGGGGATCGGCGATGAAGCAGGCGGGAAAGGGCCGGTTCGCGCCCGCCATGCTGGTTGTGGCCATGATGGTGGAGATCGCGACGCCCGTTTGCATCGTGCTGGGCTGGCATGACCGGCTGGCGGCGTTCCTGCTCGCCGGGTTCTGCGCGGTGACGGCGGTGCTGTACCACCAGTTCTGGCGCTACCCGGACTTCTGGCGCTTCCAGGAGGGCGAGGGGCTGGAGCATTTCTGGGAGTTCCTGAAGAACTTCGGCCTGGTCGGCGGCCTCGGCCTGGTCGTGCTCGCCCCACGCACCCTGCCGGCCACTGACTTCCTGGGGCACCCGTTGTCGTCCACCTACGTCAGCGGCCCGCAGGCCGGCGATGTCGTGCCCAGAACGCCTTAACGTCCGCCCTCCAGCAGGACTCTATGCCCCTCCAAGGCGCGGCGCAGCCCGGCGGCGCCGGACGGCCCGGCCGCGCGTGGCGCAGCAATTCCAGCCCGGGACCTGCCGGGGACGGCAAGCGCGGCCCAGCCAGACGGTCAGGCGACCAGCCGTCCCTTGATGTGGTCCGCCACCCGGAGCGCATTGGCGAGGATGGTGAGCGTCGGGTTCACTGCGCCGATGGAAGGGAAGAAACTCGCGTCCGTCACGTACAAGTTGTCCAGCTCATGTGCCTTGCAGTGGAGATCGAGCACGGAGGTGGCGGGGTCGGTGCCGAAGCGCAGCGTGCCGGCCTGGTGCGACGTGCCGTTGAGCGGGATGTCCTTGCCCAGGTAGAGCCGCCGCTCGATCAGGTGCGGCCAGGCGCCCATCGGCGTCACCATGGCCTGCGTCTTGGCGCGCAGGCGCTTCAACGCTTCCCCGTCCGTGTCCTGCACATCCAGCACCACCCGGTCGCCGTCGTAGCAGACGCGGTTCTCCGGCCGCGGCAGGTCCTCGGTTTGCAGCCAGAAGTCGATGGAGTGCCGGGCCATCTTCTCGAACGGCCATTCCGGCATGAACGGCATGAGGGATTGCGCCGGCGCCTCCCCCCGGATCTGCTCGCCATGCGAGGTCGCGCACATCTGGATCAGGCCCAGCGGGTATTCCCAGTCCGGCGCGCCGAAGTAGTAGTCGCTGACCGCCAGCGTCTTCTGGAACACCGTGTCGTTCGGCTCCTTGAGCAACGCCATCACCACCGACATGGTGTGGCGCATGTAGTTGCGCCCCACTTGGTCGGAACCGTTGGCCAGGCCCTTGGGATGCGCGTCGCTGGCTGAGCGCAGCAGCAGCAGGGCGGAGCTGAGCGCGCCGCAAGCGGCCACCACGATGTCGGCGGAGTACTCCTCCGGCTGGTTGTCGCGGATCACGTGCACCCGGCGCACGCTGCGGCCGGCGGCGTCGGTTTCCAGCCGGGTCACGTAGGCGCCGGTCAGCAGGGTGAAGTTCGGATGGGCCGCCCGGGTGGGATCGACGCTGATCACCTGGGCGTCCGCCTTGGCGTTGATCGCGCAGGGGAAGCCGTCGAACGCATCGCAGCGGATGCAGGGGCTGTAGGTGGTGGCGCTGCCGTCTGGGTTCTGGTCGAGCTTGATGCCGAGCGGCAGGTGGAACGGGTGCAGCCCCTGGTCCTTCAGCACCTTCTCCAGTTCCTGGATGCGCGGCTCGTGCTTGACGGGCGGAAAGGCGTAGGGGGTGCTGGACCACGGCTCGTTCGGGTCTTCCCCGCGCTGGCCGTGGACATGGTACAGCTCTTCTGCCTGGCCGTAGTACGGCTCGAACACGTCGTAGCCGAGCGGCCACGCCGGCGAAAGGCCGTCCTTGTGCTGGACCTCGCCGAAATCCCGCTCGCGCAGGCGGAACAGCGCCGATCCGTACACCTTGGAGTTACCGCCGACGAAGTAGTGCAGGCCCGGGTGGAACTTCTCGCCGTTGCGGCCGTACCATGTTTCCTTCGCCTGGTAGGTGGCGTCCACGAACACGGTCTTGGAGTCCCAGTTGGCGCGGGAACGGGGCAGGTAATCGCCGCGCTCCAGCATCAGGATGCGCTTGCCGGTGGGTGCCAGCCGCTGCGCCAGCGCCGCGCCGCCGGGGCCGCTGCCGATGACGATCAGGTCGTAGTGGCCGTTGGGCATGGCGCGTGGCTCCTGGGGGTGCGGGGTGGGAAGGCGACGCTGGACGGACCGCCCGGATCAGGCGGGGCTGCTCTGACCGGGCAGGGATTGGGGCTGAACGCGGCAGGCCGCCGCGCAGCCGGGGCAGGCATCGCAGTGCTGGAAGCACCGAAAGTGGCATAACGTGCTGCGGCAGCGAAGTTTCGCAAAAAGTGCAGCGACAGCCTGCGCCACCTGACGGGCGAGACCGTCGCCGCTGGCCTGGCTGGCGCAGGCGTTGCGCACGTCCCCTGTGTTGTCGGCGCGGCACCGCCTTTGTCGGGCGCGCACCGGAGCCGACGCCGTCTCGACCCTGCGCGGCGCTCAGCCGCCGGTGGCGAAGCCGGGGTAAAGCGTCATGCCGCCATCGACGAACAGCGTGGTGCCGGTCACGTAGTCCGATGCGTCGGAGGCGAGCCAAACCGCGGCCCGCGCGATATCGTTCGGCTCGCCGATGCGCTTGTAGGGCACGAGCGTCATCAGGTCGGCGTAGGCGGCCGGCGTGTTCCAGGCGGCGGTGTTGATCGGCGTGCGGATGGCGCCGGGAGCGATGCCGTTGACCCGGATGAAGTGCGGCGCCAGCTCCTGCGCGATGCTCTTCATCAGCATCATGATGCCCCCCTTGGACGCGGCGTAGTTCGCGTGGCCGGCCCAGGGGATCTGCTGGTGCACGGAACTCATGCAGATCATCTTGCCGGCCGCGGCGGACACGGAGGGCACGACGCCGCGCTTCTTGAACTCGCGCGTGGCGGCGCGGGCGCACAGGAACTGGCCGGTCAGGTTCACGCCGATCACGGTGCTCCACTGTTCAAGCGTCATCTCGTCGAACGCGGAGTCCCGCTGCAGCCCGGCGTTGCTGACCGAGATGTGCAGGGTGCCGAACTGCGCGACGGCGGCGGCGAACATTCGCTCCACCTCGTCCTCCTTGCTGACGTCGGCCCGCAGCGTGATGGCGCGGCGGCCCATGGCCTCGATCTCATGCGCCACGGCGTCGGCCGTCTCCGGATGGGTGACGTAGTTCACCGCCACGTCCGCGCCGGCGCGGGCCAGGCCCAGGGCGACTGCCCGGCCGATGCCGGAATTGGCGCCAGTCACCAGCGCCGGCTGCCCAGTGAGCTCCGGGTACCACGGCACGGAGGGCGGGCTGCGGTCGGGCGTGGCGTTGGATGCGGGGTCTTTGTCAGTGGTGTCGCTCACGGCGGGTTGCTCCATGTTTTATCCGGGAGCGATCCTGGCATGTTGCGCCGGCCGTGGCCATCGCGCGGGTGCCGTCAGCCGCGGTCCTCTTGCTGCTCGTGTGCCGGGCTGCGGGAGAACAGGCGGTACGTGCCCCGGCCGCCGGTCTTGGCCTGGTACAGGGCACGGTCGGCGTTGTCGAGCAAGGTCACAGGCGGCACGCCCGGCGCGGACAGCGCGATGCCGATGCTGACGCGGACCTCGACCTTGTGCCCTTCCAGGAACACGGGATGGCTGACGCCTTCGAGCACGCGCTGCGCCAGGAGCGACGCCGCCTGCTCGGACGCCCCCTGCATCAGGATCGCGAACTCGTCGCCGCCCAGCCGAGCCGCCACGTCGCCCTCCCGCACGCAATTGCGGATGCGCTGGGCCACCGCGAACAGCAGGGCGTCGCCGGTCGCATGGCCCAGGGTGTCGTTCACCTGCTTGAAGCCGTCGAGGTCGAGGTAGAGCACGGCGGACCGGCTTTCCCCGGCCTCCGCACAGGCCTCCTCCAGGGCGCGCTGGAACACGATGCGGTTGGCCAATCCGGTCAGGCTGTCATAGGACGCCAGGTACGCCGTGCGCCGCGCGTCCTGGGTCGCCTCCGTCACGTCCGCGCCCACCCCGCGAAAGCCGACGAAGTTCTTGAGTCGGTCAAAGGTCGGGCGGCCTGTCAGCGACCACCAGCGCGGCTGCCCCGCCACGTCGACCGGCACGACGATGTTGGCAAAGGCCGACCGTGCCTGGATCTGCTGGATCACGGGTCCCGGGATGGCTGCCCCGGCCAGCAAGGTCTGCACCCGCAGCAGCTCGAAGATCGAGCGGTTCGTCAGCAGCTCGGCCGGCGTCTGCGCGATGTCGGCAAACCGGGGCGAGACGTTCTTGAGCCGCAGCTCGCTGTCGGTTTCCCACAGCCAATGGCTGCTGTTCGCTTCGAAGTCCCGCAGCAGGAGGCCGATCACGTCCGCCTGGTCCTGCAGCCTGGCTTCGTGCCTCACCCGCCTGACCAGGGTGCGGTTGATGAACAGCGCGGTGAACAGGATCAAGGGCGAGTAGCCCATCAGCAGGCCGAAAATCTGTAGATCAAGGAAACGCCCGGTTTGCGCCAGCATGAACGAAGCGCCGAGCGTCACCGGCCCCCAAAAGGCCAAAGCGACACGCACCGGCTGCAGCACGGCCGCTGCCGAGATGACGCCGACGGTGGTCGCGTACAGGATGCTGCGCTGGTCGCCGTCGGCGATGCCATTCAGCCCAAAGAGCAATGCTGCCCAAAAAAAGCCAAGCAGCAGCACCGTCCCGATGTAGTAATGCATGTAGACCACCGACGTTTCCGCCCTCACATGCGGGTCGCGCTGGCAGCTCCAGGAGTATCCGATGTAAAGCACCGCTCCATAGACGATGACCAAAGCGCCAAGCGGGGCCACCCAGCCGATTGTGAGGAGATTTCCGGAAAATACCCAATAAAGGAACGCGATGGTATTCAGGCCGGCAAAAACCATGACCTGAAACAGCCGGGTAAGCATATCCAACTGCTCAAGGCGGAGGCGCTCGGCCGTGTCGGCCAAGCTGAGGCCGTTTTGCTTGTCATCCATCTCAGGTCTTCGTGCTCATCAGCCCGTCGCCTCCGCCGCCGTTTTCTTATGGAAAGAACATGCCTGTCCGGGAGGCGTAGCTCGCGTACTCCGCCCCGAGATCGCTGCCTCCCATCAAGCGCTCCTCTCTGCGTGCTGCCACGACATAGCAGGCCAACAATACAAGGGGGCCGACCCAGCATGCGCTACTCATAGTTGCAAAGCAAGTCGCAAACCAGAACGTCAAGTAAGAGGTGTAGAATGGGTGCCGCACGTAATGGAACGGCCCGCTCACGACCAGAGCCGACGGCTTCGTTGCGGCAAAGGCGAAGGCGAAGCCGGCATTTCTCGTTGCATGCACCGCCCAGGCGAAGGATGCCAGCGACGCCGCCGAGAGGATCGGGGTCACTGGCCAGACCGGCGAAAGCTGCGCCGTGCAAACGGACCAGGTGAACACAGCCATGGTGGCGAGGCTAGCCGCCCCGATCATGCGCATGCCGAACGGCATGGGACCGTCCGAGCGGAAGTGCCCAAGCATGGCCCAGGTGAATGCCGCGAAGCACGTTGCGCCGAATGCCAGCACCGTGAGCTTCCCCATTATCATGGCAGCACCGCGACGGTCTCACCCCGGCTCAGACGGTCGTAACGTTCCAGCCCTTCACCTTTGACGTCAAGCACCGGCACCATCCGGCGCACCATGTCATATTGCTCGCGCATGCAGCCCAGCAGGTGGGTGGAGAATTTGAGCCCGTGGTAGAGGCGTGCGCCGGCGAGCTCGTGGAAGCGCAAGCGGGTGTAGAACGGGATGTGGTTGCGCCGCACGCAGGACACGACCACCCCTGGGTCCTGCTGCAGGATCAGGTATCCCGCCAGCCGGAATAGCAAGAACACGAGCGTCTTGTCTTCGGCCAGGTCGGGGTGGCGGACCAGGCGGTTGATCTCGACGATGCTCGACACCGGCGTGGCCGATCCGGCTTGCAGCAGGCCGTCAACCTCCTCGGCGAACATGTGCTGGGCGGGGACGCCTCCGGACATGCTGCCATCGGCTTCGCGCTTGAGAACGCAGACCCGGGTGGACGCAACGGCGCGGTCTCCCTTGTAGATCACGACGGTCTGCGCATCGGGTTGATCGTCATACTCGTCGCTGTAAGCCTTGGTGCGGCGCGGTTCGATGTAGCCCTCGGCGAAGTAGCTCAGGTAGCGCAGCTTGTAGCAGTCCTGCTTAGTCTTCCGATCAAAGGCAAGCCGGGCCGTGAGCTGTGCCGAGTCGCTCCGACGCGGAGCTTTGCCCTGCCGGGAGATCGGCGCAACAACAGGCGTCTTGATTTGGAGAGTTATCAAAATAAATTTCCTTGCGAGCGTTAAATTATAGACGAAACGACATGTTGCGTGCCGCAGGAAGGCAGCCCGCATCTAATCGTTGCATATTAGTAAGATAATGGCGACTGCGATGACCTTCGAGCGTGCAATCCAGGTCCAGCGCGACTCATCGCGGACCAGACCATAACAAGGTACAACCGCAAAATGCCTCAACCGCTCAGCATCTAATTTGCTCAGATCAGCAGTTCATTTGCCGAGGTCTGCTATCTATTTGTTACAATAATATTACCGCAACAATAGGCGTGCGCCGCTGCGTCGATCGCGAATGTTGATTGATGATGCGCTTCTGTCGCCAACCGCGTTCCACATGGACGGACGGCAAGCGTAATACCGGCAGCCCTTCAGGCTGACCGGTATGCGCGCGGGGCCAGGCGCGGAGCGCCCGTCCGGGTTGGCGGGGGCGCCGAAACCTGGCGAACCCTACAGCTAACCCGTGGCCCGGTCGCTGCGCGCCGACGCTTGACACGGCGCCGGCCCTGTCAAGGGCCGCTTCCCAAGCGGCCGGCTTGCGTCTTGACCCGTGCGCCGGTTGTCAGGCGCGCCGGCGGTCAGTTCGTGGTCACGACATGGATGTCGCCGTCGCGCTCGATCACGCTGACCGACACCTCGCCGGGCGTGCGGCTGACCGCCACGCTCACCCGCGCGCTGCCAAGCCGCAGGTTGCGCAGGGTCAGGCTGTCCAGGAACCCCGGCAGGTCCGGACGGTCGAGGCGCACGGCGCGGGCGGCCGGGTCGAAGCTGAGGCCCAGGCTGGCCTGCACGAACGCCGGAAGCGCGGCGGCCGCCCAGGCCTGCGGCGAGCAGGCGACCGGGTAGGAGGTGGGTCCCTGGCCCGGCCGCCGCGGGAACCCGCAGAACAGCTCCGGCAGGCGCCGCAGGTCCATGGCGTCGGCGCTGGCCTGGATGCCCTCGAACAACCGCGCGGTTTCGGCCCGCAGGCCGAGCCGGGCCATGCCGAGCGCGATCAGCGCGTTGTCGTGCGGCCAGATCGAGCCGTTGTGGTACGACATCGGGTTGTAGCGCGCCTCGTCGGCCGCCAGCGTGCGGATGCCCCAGCCGCTGAACATGCGGGCGTGCAGCAGGCCGCGCGCCACCCGGCACGCCCGCTCGGGGGCGGCGATCCCTGTCATCAGGACATGCCCGGCGTTGGAGGACCGCACCTGGCACTGCTGCCCGTCGCCGTCCAGCGCCAGCGCGTAGGTGCCGAGCCGTTCACACCAGAACCGGGCCTCGAACGCTTGGCGCAAATGCTCGGCCCCGGCGTCCAGCGCCGCCGCCTCCGTTTGCAGCCCCAGGCGCCGGGCGATGGCCGCCCCGGCCTGGCGCGCGGCATACACGTAGGCCTGCACCTCGCACAGCGCGATGGCGCCGCGCGCCAAGCTGCCATCGGAATGGGAGATGGAGTCGTAGCTGTCCTTCCAGCCCTGGTTGGCCAGGCCGTCCTCCGTGCTGCGCTGGTAGCGGACGAAGCCCTCCGCATCGGCCCGGCGGTCCATCCAGCCGAGCGCCAGGTCGAGGTGCGGCCAAAGCGCCTGCAAGCTGGCGAGGTCGCCGGTGCGGTCGAGGTAGGCGCCGGCGAGCATGACGAACAGCGGCGTGGAGTCGACGCTGCCGTAGTAGCGGCGGAACGGCACCTCCCGCAGCACCGCCATCTCGCCGCCGCGCATCTCGTGCAGGATCTTGCCCGGCTCGGCCTCCGACGCCGGGTCGAACGTGGTCGCCTGCTCTTGAGCGAGGAAGCGGAGCACGCCCAAGGCCAGCGCCGGGTCGAACGCCAGTGTCAGCAGGGCGGTGATCAAGGCATCCCGCCCGAAGGCGGTGCTGAACCAGGGAATGCCGGCATAAGGGTAAGGACCGGTCGGCTTGTCGGTCGCGAGCATGCGCAGGTCGCTGGCCGACCGGCGCATGGCCTGTTCGAACCCCTCATGCGTCGAGCACACCGCGGCGGTGCGGGCGGTGCTGGCGCGCAGATGCCGTTTTGCCTGCACGTAGGCGGCAAGGAACGCCGCACGCGGGCGACGCGCCGCCTCGGGCCGCCCGCAGGCGACCTCCAGGAAGATCGTGGCCCGTCCGCCCGGCTCCAGTTCAAGGTCGAACACCGCGCCGCTGCCCGTGACGGCCTGCGGCGCGGGGTCGAAGGCGAGGCGCGTCGAGCGCACCAGCGCGTCCAGCCCGCGGTAGGACAGGGTGACGCCGTCCTGCGCCAGCGCGGCCGGCAGCCGGTCGCCCCGGCGCTCGCGATGCATGCCGCGCACCTCGAACAGGTCGGCGAAATCCGCCTCGAAGCGCAGTTCGAGCCGCACCCGGTGGCGCGTGAAGCCAAAATTGCTCACGGCGATCCGCCCGTGGCAGGCGGCGTCGCCCAGGAACAGCGACCGCTGCACGTGGATCACCCCCTGTTCCAGCGCCGCCGCGCCGAGATCCGACATGGAAGCGTTGGACAGGTCGGAGGTGAGCATCACGTTGTCAGCCGCCAGCGTGGAGCTGAGCAGCAAGGGCTGCACCCCGCCCAGCGTGAGTTCGAAGCGCGAAAGGTGCCGGGTGTCCCGGTGATACAGCCCATCGGTGCCGCCCGGCACGGACAGGATGTCGCCGCCATGGTCGAACACGCCAAACGTGTCGCCGTTCTTGATGGTGCGGTAGCGCCGTTCCTGCAGCGAAACGGCAGCCGAAACGGAGAAGGGCTCGGGGACCTCAGTGCCGGACTCGACGGCGTGGCTTGCGACTACGTTCATGGGCGGAGCCTCGGCTTCAGGTCATGTATGTCAGGGCTGGGCAAGTGGTGCGATCAGGCGTGGCAGTGAACGCGGCGAAACTCGTCTTCGGGACGGATTGAGGGTGGCCGGGGACACGTATGCGTCAATGGACGCTTGCATAGGCGTCGGGCAGCTTGGACATGGCAGGAGACGCCATCAGTTCGGGCCGGCCTTTCCTGCCGATGCCCCGGCAGGCCTGGCCCCCTCAAGGCATGCTGCCTGCGGCGCGGAGACGGGGTTTGCGAGCCATGGTCCTGTATGCTTGATCACGCAATCCGTCCAGATTGATCCAAGATGTTCACTCACCGGGCGCCACGCGGCTGATTTCATAACGATACAAAAATATGGTGGCCGGGGCCACACCCATCTTTTGCCAAGGAGGCCGAGCACGGGAGGAACTTCGCGCGGGCTTGTTTCCGGCTGTTTCCCACCACAACGACCATTGCAAAACGGGGCCTCACGCGACGTGCCATCCCACGCGCCGTGGCTGCGGCACTTGAGCCCGCGATGAGCAGAATGCTTCACCGGCTTACGTTTTCGGCAACACGAAATGGTAGGAATCGTGAGGTTGGGATGAAGGCCGCCCGCAGCTTCGCAGGCCGTCGGAAGGCCTGCGGGCCGTTGCCAGCTGCGGCATCGATCCGGGCCAGCGGGATGCCAGGCGCCGCGCGTCTCCCGGCTTGAAAAGCTTCAACGACGGTTTGCGGTCACTTGGAACTCTTCTGTCCCGGCGGCTTGTCCCTCGGGACATGGCCGTGATGGCGGGATGGCTTGCCGTTGCGGCGCGGCGCGGTCACGGTGCTGCGCTGGGCATCTGCGACGATGATACGGAGCGTGTCGGTGCGGCGTCCCCCAGCGTCGGCCTGGTGACCCTTGGCAAATCCTTCCCACCCCGAGCGAAGGCGGCTTTGTCGTGCCCAACCGGCATGGGCGGCGTTATTTTCAGTCTTCAGGCATCCGGGGATGGATGTCCTGT
>CAXSEX010000052.1:0-15427 GCA_964236415.1 uncultured Acetobacteraceae bacterium
CACCGCCTGGGCGCTGCTGAAGCCGAAGATGCTGAACGGACGCGCTGCGGCCGTCCGCGGCAGGACCGTGGTGACGCCCATGCTACGCCGCCTTTCCGAACAGCCCGGCCGGCCGGGCAAGGAGCACGATGACCATGACCACGAAGATGACCGTCGCCGAGGCCTGCGGGTAGAACACCTTCGTGAGGCCCTCGACGATGCCGAGGCCGAAGCCGGTGACGATGCTGCCGAGGATGCTGCCCATGCCGCCGATCACCACCACGGCGAACACGGTGATGATGAAGTTGGACCCCATGTTCGGGTTCACCGAGTAGATCGGCGCCGCCAGGACGCCCGCGAACGCCGCCAGTGCCACGCCGCCGGCATAGGTCAGGCTGATCATCCGCGGCACGTTCACCCCGAAGGCCTGCACCAGGTCCGGGTTCTCGGTTGCCGCGCGGAGGCGCGCGCCGAGCTGGGTGCGCTCGATCAGCAGCCAGGTGAGCAGGCACATGCCGGCGGCTGCGACCACGACCCACAGCCGGTACTTCGGCATGAACATGAAGCCGAGGTCCACCGGGCCGGACAGCGCCTGCGGGATGCGGTACGGCATGCCGGAGCTGCCGAAGGCGTTGCGCGCCAGGCCCTCGATGATCAGCGCCATGCCGAAGGTCAGCAGCAGGCCATACAGATGGTCGAGCTTGTAAAGCCGGCGGATCACCGTCCGCTCCAGCAGCAGCCCGAACGCGCCGACGAGCAGCGGCGCCACGACCAGCGCCGGCCAGTAGCCGAGCGTCAGCCAGTCCGGCACCGAAAGGCCGGGCGAGATCATGGCGAGCCAGGTGTTCGGCATCAGCATCATCCACGCCGCGAACGCGCCCAGCATGAACAGCGCGCCGTGGGCGAAGTTGATGATGTTCAGCATGCCGAAGATCACGGCAAGCCCGAGCGACAGCAGCGCGTAGAACGCCCCGTTGATCAGCCCAAGCGACAACTGGCCGAACAGCAGCGGGCCGGGGACGCCGAAGATGCTGATCACGTCCGCACCAGCGGGCACCCACCCTCGGCGAGCGGCTTCCAGGCCTGGTCGGCGGGCGTCGTGACCACGACCTTGAGGTAGTCCCAAGGTCCCCGGCTTTCGGCCGGCGTCTTCACCTGGAACAGGTAGGTCGGGATGATCGCCAGCCCGTCCTCGCGGATGCGGGCGTTGCCGAAGGCGTCGTCCGCCGTGGGCATCGCCTTCATGCGGGCGACCGCAGCGGCGCCGCTGGCCTGCGCCGCTGCCACGCCCATGTCCTTCGCCGCCTTGAGGTAGTGCAGCGCCCCGGCGTAGCAGCCGGCGTTGTCCATGTTCGGGCGCGACGCGGGGTAGAGTGCCTTGAACCGGTCGCTGAACGCGCGGGTGCGGTCGTTCAGGTCCCAGTAGAAAGACTCCGTCATGTACAGGCCCTGCGCCACCTCAAGGCCGAGGCCGTGCACGTCGTTCACGTACATCAGCAGCGCCGCGACCTTCATCTGCCGGGTCAGCCCGAACTCCGCCGCCTGCTTGATGGAGTTGATCGTGTCCGTGCCGGCGTTGGCGAGGCCCAGCACCTTGGCGCCGCTGGCCTGGGCGGAGATCAGGAAGGAGCTGAAGTCGGTCGTGCCGGGGAAGGGGTACGGCGACGCGCCGAGCACCTTGCCGCCGGCGCGGGTGACGAAGCCCGTGGTGTCGCGCTGGAGCTGCTGGCCGAACACGTAGTCCGCGGTCAGGAAGTACCAGCTGTCCGCGCCGGCCTGCGCGACCGCGCCCCCGGTGGAGCGCGCGAGCATCCAGGTGTCGTAGGACCAGTGCACTGTCACCGGCGTGCACTGCGGACCCGTCAGGTCGGTCGTCGCGGCGCCGACGTTGACGTAGGCGCGGTCCTTTTCCTTGCAGACCTGGTTCACCGCCAGCGCGACGGAACTGGTGTTCACGTCCATGATCAGGTCGACGCCGTCGCGGTCGAACCATTGGCGGGCGATGCCCGCGCCCACGTCCGGCTTGTTCTGGTGGTCGGCGAACACGACCTCCGCGTTGACGGAGCCTGCCATCTCCTGCACGGCCAGCCGCGCGCCGGACACCGAGGCCATGCCGGCGAGGTCCCGGTAGGGGCCGGACTGGTCGTTCAGCACGCCGATGCGGATCGGCTTGCCCTGCGCCCGGGCCGGGCGGGCCAAGGGTGCCGCCGCCGCCGCGGCGGAGCCTAGAAGGGTGCGACGGTTGATGTGCATGGGGATCGGGTGTCCTTATGCTTTCACGAGGGGGCAGCCGCCCTCGTTCAGCGGGCGGAAAGCCTGCTCGGCAGGCGTCGTGGCGATCAGCTTGTAGTAGTCCCAGGGCGCGCGGCTTTCGCCGGGCTTCTTCACCTCGAACAGGTAAACCGGGTGGAGCTTGCGGCCGTCGGCGCGAATTGACCCGGCGCCAAAGGCATCGTCGTCCGTCGGCATCGCCTTCATGCGGGCGACGGTGGCGGCGCCGCTTTTCTTCGCCTCGGCGGCGCCCATGTCCGCCACGGCCTTGAGGTAGTGCAGCGCGCCGCCGTAGCAGCCGGCGTGCGACATGGCCGGGTGGACGCCGCCGGTCTTCGGCAGCACGCGCCGGGTGAAGGCCCGGGTGCGGTCGTTGAGGTCCCAGTAGAAGGACTCCGTCAGCACCAGGCCCGGCGCCACCTCCAGCCCCAGCGCGTGCACGTCGTTGAGGAACACCAAGAGGCCCGCGAGCTTGACGCCCGACCGGGTCAGGCCGAACTCGGCCGCCTGCTTGATGGTGTTCACCGTGTCGGTGCCGGCGTTGCAGATGCCGACGACCTTGGCGTGCGACGCCTGCGCCTGCAGCAGGAAGGAGCTGAAGTCGGTGTTGCCCGGGAACGGATGCCGCACGCTGCCCAGCACCTTGCCCCCGGCCTGCTTGACGAAGGCCGTGGTGTCCCGTTCCAGCGCGGTGCCGAAGGCATAGTCGGCAGTGACGAAGAACCAGGTGTCGCCGCCGGCCTGCACCATCGCCGCCCCCGTGGAATGCGCCAGCATCCAGGTGTCGTAGGTCCAATGCACCGTGGTCGCCGCGCAGGCCGGCCCCGTGAGGTCCGCGGTCGCGCCCGTGGAGTTGATGTAAGCCCGGTCCTTGTCCTTGCACACGCCGTTGATCGCCAGCGCCACGCTGGAGTTGGCGACGCCGATGATCATGTCCACGCCGTCCCGGTCGATCCACTGCCGGGCGATGCCGGCGCCGATGTCGGGCTTGTTCTGGTGGTCGCCGACCAGCACCTCGACTGCGAAGCCGCGGGCGCCGATCTCTTCGACGGCCTGGCGCACGCAGGCGACGGAGGTGGGGCCGCTGATGTCCCGGTAAACGCCGGACTGGTCGTTCAGCACGCCGATCTTGACGGGTCCCGCCTGCGCGCGGGCCGGGCGGGCCAGGGGCGCCGCCGCGGCGGCGGCGAGCAGGACGCGGCGCGGGACCATCGAGGCGCTCCGGCCACTCGGTAGGGATTCAACCCCCATGTCTTCGGACTCCCCCATGTCTTCAGACTCCCAAGTACTCGTGCAGCTTGCCCATGTTGGCCGCCAGCTCGCTGTTCGGGATCATGTCGATCACCCGGCCGTGCTCCATCACGTAGTGCCGGTCGGCCACGGTGGCGGCGAAGCGGAAGTTCTGCTCCACCAGCAGCACGGTGAAGCCGCGCGCCTTGATCTCCCGGACCGTGCGGCCGATCTGCTGCACGATCACCGGCGCCAGGCCCTCGGTCGGCTCGTCAAGTAAAAGCAAGCGCGCCCCCGTGCGCAGGATGCGGCCGATGGCCAGCATCTGCTGCTCGCCGCCCGACAGCTTGGTGCCCTGGCTGCCGGCGCGCTCCTTGAGGTTGGGGAACAGGGTGTGGATTTCCGCGACGCTCATGCCGCCTGCTGCCACCTGCGGCGGCAGCATGAGGTTCTCCGTCACGCTCAGGCTGGCGAAGATGCCGCGCTCCTCCGGGCAGAAGCCGATGCCGGCGCGGGCGATGCCGTCCGGGCGCATGGACACGGTTTCCGCGCCCTTGAAGCGGATGCTGCCCTCGCGCCGGGGCACGAGGCCCATGATGCTCTTCATCGTGGTCGTCTTGCCGGCGCCGTTGCGGCCCAGGAGGGTCACGACCTCCCCTTCGGCCACGTCGAAATCGACGCCATGCAGGATGTGGCTTTCCCCATACCAGGAGTTGAGGCTTGCCACCCGCAGCATCGGCTCCGCCTCCCTCGCCGCGTCAAGCATCGGGCGAGCCGAGGTAGGCGGTGACGACATCGGGGTTGCGGCTCACGCTGGCATAGTCGCCCTCCGCCAGCACCTGCCCGCGCGCCAGCACGGTGATGGTGTCGCACAGGCCCTCCACGACGCTCAGGTTGTGCTCGACCATCAGGATGGTGCGCCCAGCGCGGATGCGGCGGATCAGCGCCACGATGCGGTCCACGTCCTCGTGCGTCATGCCCGCGGTCGGCTCGTCCAGCAGCATCATGGTGGGTTCGAGCGCGAGCGTCGTCGCAATCTCCAGCGCGCGCTTGCGCCCGTAGGACAGCAGGGCCGCCGGCTCCGCCTCGTAGCCCTCCAGCCCGACATCGGCCAGGAGCGCGCGGGCGCGGTCGTCGAAACGGTGCAGCAGGGATTCCGGGTTCCAGAAGTCGAAGCTGTTGCCCCGGACGCGCTGCAGCGCCAGCCTGACATTTTCCAACGCGCTCAGGTGCGGGAATACCGCCGAGATCTGGAAGGAACGCACGAGGCCCAGGCGCGCGACGGCGGCGGCCTTCAGCCCCGTGATGTCGCGCCCCTGGAAGCTGATGGTGCCGCGGGTGGGCGCCAGGAACTTGGTCAGCAGGTTGAAGCACGTCGTCTTGCCGGCGCCGTTCGGGCCGATCAGGGCGTGGATGGTGCCTTCCTGCACGCGCAAGTTGACGCTGTTCACGGCGATGAAGCCGCGGAACTCCCGCGTCATGCCCGACGTCTCAAGAATGGTGCCCGGCACCCTGCCCGTCTCCCCACGTTATGCGTTCCTTGATGTGCTGCTTTGCATATCAGGGGCAGTGGCGCAAGATTGTTCCACGGATCAAGCGTAGGATCGGAGCCGGTGCGATGCCTCATGCGTTCAAGCTGCGCAACCTGCTGTTCGCCCCCGGCGACAGCGCGCGAAAGGCCGACAAGGCGTTGGTGTCCGACGCTGACGGCGTGATCCTGGACTTGGAGGACAGCGTGGCGCCGCCGGGCAAGGACGCGGCCCGCGCCCTGGTGGCGGCGCTGCTGCCGTCCGTGTCGCGGCCCGGCGTCGCCGTGCGGGTCAACCCGCGCGGCACGCCGTGGTACCTTCCGGACCTCGCCGCGGTCGTGCCGCACCGCCCGGCGGCGGTCCTGCTGCCGAAGTGCACGGGGCCGGACGACCTGCTGGCGCTCGACCATCACTTGGAAATGCTGGAAACGGCGCACGGCTTGCCGAACGGCAGCGTCGGCATGCTGGCGCTCGTAACGGAAACCGCGGCGTCGCTCGCGCAGATGGACTACCGGGGGGCGCCGGCCCGGCTCTTGGCGCTGTGCTTCGGGGCGGAGGACCTTTCGGCGGATCTCGGGATCGCGCCGCGCGGACCCGGGCACGCCTACCCGGCGCCGGTGGCCGCCGCGCGCGCCGCCACGTTGCTCGCGGCGGCGGCGGCCGGCGTGGCGGCGCTGGACACGCCGTGGCCCGACCCGCGCGACCCCGCCGGGTTGGAAGCGGAGGTGCGGCAAGCGGCGGCGGACGGGTTCGCCGGCAAGCTCTGCATCCACCCGGGCCAGATCGCCGCCGTGGCCGCCGCCTTCACCCCGGCGCCGGAGCGGGTCGCCTGGGCAGAGCAGGTATGCGCCGGCTTCGCCGCCCGGCCGGACGCGGGCGTGTTCGCCCTCGATGGCAAAATGATCGACCGGCCCCATCTCAAGCTTGCCGAGCGCATCCTCGCCGCACGCTGACCGGTTCCGGCCGGCATGGGGCCGGATATGCGCCGCCGTATCATCCCCAACGCTGCAACCAGGCCCCGCGCGCATGACCGCTGACCCTTCCCCGCCTTCCGACCAGGCCCTGATGGCGCTCACCGCCGAGGGCGACCGCGCGGCGTTCGATGCGCTGGCGGCGCGCTACCTGCTGCGGCTGCGCCGGGCGGCGCTGCGCGTGCTGGGCGACCCGGCGGCGGCGGAGGACGTGGCCCAGGACGCGCTGCTGCGCGCCTGGACCCGGGCGCGCTCCTACGATCCGAAGCAGGGCGCCGTGGGGACCTGGCTGCACCGCATCGCGGTGAACGCCGCGGTCCACCGGCCCCGCCGACCTCGCCACGTCGGCCACGATCGACCGGGTCCGCGCCGCGCGCCCGAGCGTCTCCATGCCGGACGACCTGCACGACGCCGCCCCCATGGCGGACACCGTCATCGCGGTGCAGCAGCGCAACCAGTTGCTGGCGGAGGCCATCGCCACCCTGCCCGACCGCCAGCGCGCCGCCTTGGCCCTCACCTACGACCAAGGCTGGTCCGGGCAGGATGCGGCGCGCGCCTTGAAGGTGTCCACCCGGGCACTGGAGGGCCTGCTGCACCGGGGTCGCAAGGTCTTGCGCGCCTACCTGGAAGCGCGGGACGGATGACGGCGATGACGCCCCGCCGCTTCGATTGGGGCCTGCGCGTCCATGGGACCGACCTGGCGGCCTGGCCCGTGGCCGAGCGCGCGGCGGCCTTGTCGCTCCTGCGGCGGTGCGGCACGACGCGGCAGGCTCTGGCCGACGCGCTGGCCGGGGAAGACCTGCCGCCGCCTGACCCCGCGCTGCTGGCCAGCCTGCAAGGCCGGCTCCAGCAGCGCGCGGCCGGCTGGGCGAAGCCGGCGCGGCCGATGGCGCTGCGGCGCAGCGCGCTGGGCGGCGTGCTGATGGTTTGCGCGGCGGCCGGGTTCTACCTGGGTTCGGCCACCCTCGATGCCGAGCAGCCCGACCCGTTCGGGGCGGTGCAAGCCATCGCGATCGACGCGGCCCTTTGATGCTGGCCTTGCGCGATCCCTGGTTGCGCGAGCCGTGGCGCACCCGCGTGCTGTGGCTGTCGGTGGCCGGCAACCTGTTCGCCGCGGCCCTGGCCGGCGCCCGCTTCGTGATGGAGCCGCCGCGTCCGCCGGGCCTCGGGGGCGCGGCGGAGCGCATGGCGCGCGACCTGCCGCCGGCCGACGCCGCCCGGTTCCGCGCCGCCCTGGACCACGAGCGGCCCTGGTTCGACAGCGCCCGGCACCGCATGGCCGACGCCCGCGCCGACCTCGCCCGCAGCATCGCGCAGAACCCGTACGACGAGGTTGCCGTCCACGAGCGGATGGCTGCCTACCAGGCCCGCTGGGCCGAAACCTCCGGCCGGTTCGGCGACAGCCTGCTCACGGCCATCGGCACCTTGTCGCCGGAAGGCCGCGCGAAGCTCGCCGAAACCACGCAGAACTCGGGACCGCGATGAGGCAGGGCGGTGCGGGGCGTGCCGGCGCATCCGGGGCGCCGGCAGCCAGCCTGACGCCCGCGGCCTCGCTGAAACGCGGAGCGTTTGCAGCCTCGCCGAAACGCGGAGCGTTTGCGGCTGTGCTCGCCTGCGCGGCGCTGTTGATGCCGGCGGCGCTGGCCGGGTGCAGCCTGGGGCCGTTCTACCAGCGCCCGGCGCTCGACGTGCCCCTGGCGTTCCGCGCCACCGCCGACACGGCGGAGGCCGCCTGGCCCGCCGAGGAATGGTGGCGCAACTTCCATTCGGCGGAGCTGGACGCGCTGATCGCCAGCGCCCGGGCCTACAACAACGACCTTGCTGCCGCGGCGGCCCGCATCGTGCAGGCGGACGCCCAGGTGCGGATCAACGGCGCGCCGCTGCTGCCGTCCCTCGACGCCACCGCCAGCGATGCCTACCGCCGCACCGGCATCCAGGGCAGCGGCGGCACGTCGAGCTTCACCGTCGATCCCGTCACCGGCGCGCCCATCCCGCGGACGGGATCGAGCCGGCGCTACTTCGACGGCCGGGTTTACACCGCGGAGCTGCAGGTGTCCTACGACCTGGACTTCTGGGGCCGCAACCGCGCCCTGGCGCAGGCGGCGCAGGCCAGCGCGGTCGCCACCCGGTTCGACCAGGCCACGGTGGCGCTGAACGTCGTGACCTCCGTTGCCAGCACCTATTTCCAGGTGCTCGCCGGGCAGGACCGGCTGGCCGTCGCCGAGCGCAACCTGCGCGACGCCGAGCGTATCCTGGGCGCGTTCCGGGCGCGGCTCACGGTCGGCACCTCCAACGCGCTGGACGTGTCGCAGCAGGAGGCGCTGGTGGCCGGGCAGCGCGCGGGGCTGCCGAACCTGCGCAACACGATCGAGCAGCAGCGGGTCGCGCTCGGCATCCTGACCGGGGTGGCGCCGGAGCGGCAGTCGATCGAGGGCGGGTCGCTGGAAAAGCTGCCCTTGCCGCTGGTGGCGCCCGGATTGCCGAGCGAGCTGCTGGCCCGGCGCCCGGACGTGGCCAACGCGGAAGCGCAGCTCCAGGCGGAGAACGCCAACATCCGCGCCGCCCGTGCCGCGTTCTTCCCAAGCGTGCAGCTCACCGCTTCGGGCGGGCTGACCAGCACGGTGCTGGCGACCATCACGGGTCCGGGCACGGTGGTGGCGCAGCTTGCCGGCAACCTCACGCAATCCATCTTTGACAACGGGCTGCGCCGCGGGCAGCTCGACCAGGCGAAGGGCCGGTATGACGAGCTGCTGGCGGATTACCGCCGGGCGGTGCTGCAAAGCTTCACGGATGTGGAACAATCATTGGCGGCGCTGCGCTACACGGCCGAGCAGGAAAAGCTGGAGCGCCAGGCCATCGCGGTGGCGCAGCGCTCGGCCGACATCGCGCGGGCGCAGCTCCAGGCGGGAACCATCGACATCATCACGTCCCTCAACACGCAAGTGACCCTTTACAACGACCTGGACCTGCTGACGCAGGTGCGGCTGGCGCGGTTCCAGGCTTTGGTGAACGTTTACAAGGCGTTGGGCGGCGGCTGGACCCAAGCCTCGGCGGCATCCCTGGGAACCGGGTCATGACCAAGCGCGTCTTCCTGATCCTGCTCCTGCTGCTGGGCGCAGCTGGCGGCGCCGGGTACTACTACTGGTTCCGCCCGGCGCCGACGGAGCATGCCGGCGCGGGCGGCGGGCGGCGCCGCGGCGGCGGCGGTGGCGCCGGGGAGGAGGCCGCGCCGATCCCCGTGCTGACCGCCCGGAGCGAAACGCGGGACGTGCCGGTGTACCTCGATGGCCTCGGCACGGTGCAGGCGTTCAACCTGGTGTCCATCCGCCCGATGATCGACGGCCCGCTGATCGAGGTGCGGTTCCACGAAGGGCAGGACGTGCACGCCGGCGACGTGCTGGCCCGCATCGACCCGCGGCCTTACCAGGCCAGCCTGGATGCCGCGGTCGCGAAGAAGCAGCAGGACGAGGCGAACCTGGCCAACGCCCGCTTGGATGTCGGGCGCTACGCGAAGCTCGCCGCCAACAACTACAGCAGCGGGCAGCAGGTGGACACCGCCCGCGCCCAGGCCGCGCAGCTGGAAGCGCAGGTGCGCGGCGACCAGGCGCAGATCGACACCGCGCGCACCCAGCTCAGCTACACCGAGATCAAGGCGCCCATCGACGGGCGGATCGGGCTGCGCCAGGTGGACAGCGGCAACATCGCGCACCCCACTGACCTCGTGCCGCTCACGGTGATCACGCAGCTGAAGCCGATCTCCGTCGTGTTCACCCTGCCGCAGCAGGCGCTGCCGGCCGTGGCGAACGCGATGGGGGACGGGATGCCGGAGGTGCTGGCGCTGAAGCAGGGCGGCGGCGCGGCCGACCCGTTGGACCGCGGCCAGCTTGCTGTGCTGGACAACCAGGTCGATCCCGCCACGGGCACGATCAAGCTCAAGGCGACCTTCCCCAACGACAAGCTGCTACTGTGGCCCGGCGGTTTCGTGAACGTCCGCATGCTGGCCGAAACGCAGCGCAGCGTGGTCACGGTGCCGACCGCCGCCGTGCAGCGCGGGCCGCGCGGCGCCTTCGTGTTCGTGGTCGCGCCGGGCAACGTGGCGCAGCGCCGGACGGTCACGGTGGGGCACGAGGACGACCAGGTGAGCGTGGTGGCAGACGGCCTGCGCTCCGGCGAGCAGGTGGTGGTCGATGGCGCGCAGCGGCTGACGGACGGCGGCAAGGTCGCGGTGGCCGGGCCGGACGGCAACGCCCCGGACGCGGTGCCGAAAGAGCGGGGGCCGAATGAGCGGGGCGGCCCGGGCACAGCGCAACGGCGCGGCCGGTCGAGCACCTGACGCATGAATATTTCCGCCCCCTTCATCGCGCGGCCGGTCGCGACCTGCCTGCTGGCGCTGGCCGTGCTGCTGGGCGGCGTGCTGGGCTACCGGACGCTGCCGGTGGCTGCGCTGCCCACGGTGGATTTCCCGACGATCCAGGTGACGACGCAGTTGCCGGGCGCCGGGCCGGACACGGTGGCGACGCTGATCACCGCGTCGCTGGAGCGGCAGTTCGGGCAGATCACCGGGCTGTCCACCATGACCAGCACCAGCAGCGAGGGCACCAGCCAGATCACCTTGCAATTCAACTTGAGCCGGAAGCTGGACAGCGCGGCCCAGGACGTGCAGGCGGCGATCAACGCGGCAGCCGGCACGCTGCCGGTCAGCCTGCCCTACCCGCCGATCTACGCCAAGGTGAACCCGGCCGACGCGCCGATACTGTCGCTCGCGCTGACCTCCGACAGCATCCCCATCGACCGGATCAGCGACGCCGCCGACACGCTGTTGCAGCCGAAGCTCAGCCAGATCGAGGGTGTCGGCAAGGTCACGGTGCAGGGCGGCCTACGCCCGGCGGTGCGGGTGCGGGTCGATCCGGCACGGGTCGCGGCCTACGGCCTGTCGATGGAGGACGTGCGGAACGCGGTCGCGTCCGCCAACGTGAACGGCGCCAAGGGCGGGTTCGACGGGCCGCGCCAGGCCTTCGCCCTTGGCGCCAACGACCAGCTCGTGACGCCGGCCGCCTACCAGGACCTGGTGATCGCCTACAAGAACGCCTCGCCGGTCCGGCTGGCCGACGTGGGCACGGTGATCGGCGGCGTGGAGAACGACCGGGTCGCCGGCTGGTTCAACGGCAACCCCGCCGTGGTGCTGGACATCCAGCGGCAGCCCGGCGCCAACATCGTCGCCACCGTGGCGGCGATCAAGGACGCGTTGCCGGCGCTCACGCGCGCCATCCCCGCGGCGGTGGCAATGGCGGTGGTGGTGGACCGCACCGAGACGATCCGCGCGTCCGTGGACGACGTGCAGTTCACCCTGATGCTGTCCATCGGCCTGGTCGTGTTCGTGATCTTCCTGTTCCTGCGCAGCGCGCGGGCGACGCTGATCCCGGCCATAGCGCTACCGCTGTCCGGCACCTTCGGGGTCATGGCGCTGTGCGGCTACAGCCTGGACAACTTGTCGCTCATGGCGCTGACGGTGGCGACCGGCTTCGTGGTGGACGACGCCATCGTGATGATCGAGAACGTCGTCCGCTTCATCGAGGACGGGGTGCCGCCGCTGGAAGCCGCCTACCGCGGCGCGGCGCAGATCGGCTTCACCATCGTGTCGCTCACCATAAGCCTGGTCGCGGTGTTCATCCCGCTGCTGTTCATGACCGGCGTGGTGGGCCGTTTGTTCAACGAGTTCGCGGTGGTGCTCAGCACGTCGGTCATCGTGTCCGCGGTGGTGTCGCTCACGCTCACGCCCATGATGTGCGGGCGGCTGCTGCGAGCGGACGCGAAGCCGAACTGGCTGACGGGCTGGTTCGAGCACGGCTTCATCCGCCTGACCCGGGGCTACCAGCGCACGCTCGCGGTGGCGCTGCGCTATCAGGGCCTCGTGCTGCTGGTGGCGGTGGGTACGCTGGCCGGCACGGTGCTGCTTTATGCGCTGACGCCCAAGGGCTTCCTGCCGCAGCAGGACACCGGCGTGATCGTCGCGGTGACAGAGGCCTCGCAAAGCGCCTCCGTGCCGCGCATGTCGGCGTTGCAGACGCAGCTTGCCGAGGTGGCGCGGCGTGACCCGGCGGTGGCCGGCGTGGTGTCGTTCGTGGGTGCCGGCACGATCAATGCGACGCCCAACACCGGGCGGCTGACCATCGCCCTCAAGCCGCGGCGGGAGCGCGACCCGGCGCCTGCGGTGATCGCCCGGTTGCAGGCGGCGATGGGGAACGTGCCGGGCATGTCGGTGTTCATGCAGGCGGTGCAGGACATCCAGATCGGCACCCGCATCAGCCGTACCCAGTTCCAGTACACCTTGATCGACACCGACGCGGACGAGCTGGCGACCTGGGCGCCGCGGCTGCTCGCCCGGCTGCGCACCATGCCGGACCTGCAAGACGTGGCCAGCGACCAGCAAACGGAGGGCTTCTCGACCCGCATCCAGGTGGACCGCGACGCGGCCATGCGGCTGGGCGTCACCATGCAGGAAGTTCAGGACACGCTGTACGACGCCTTCGGGCAGCGGCAGATCAGCACGATCTTCAGCCAGGCCAACCAGTATCGCGTGGTGCTGGAAGCCGATCCCGACTGGCAGGCCGACCCGCACTCGCTGGACCGGCTGCGCGTGCCGGGGCTGAACGGGTCGCAGGTGCCGCTGTCGGCCATCGCCACCATCACCCGCGGCACGGCGCCGCTTGCGGTCACGCACCAGAGCCAGTTCCCGTCCACGACCATCAGCTTCAACCTGGCGCCGGGGTCGAGCCTCAGCCACGCGGTGGCGGCGGTGGCGCAGGCGGAGCGGGAGATGGGCCTGCCCTCCACCATCGCCGGCAGCTACTCCGGCGACGCGGCGGAGTTCCAGGTGAGCCTGTCGAGCGAGCCGTGGCTGATCCTGGCCGCGGTGGTGGTGATCTACATCGTGCTCGGCGTGCTGTACGAGAGCACGATCCACCCGGTCACCATCCTGTCCACCCTGCCGTCCGCCGGCATCGGCGCGCTGCTGGCGCTGTGGTTCGCCGGGCAGGACCTGTCGCTGGTGGCGCTGGTCGGCATCGTGCTGCTGATGGGCATCGTGAAGAAGAACGCGATCATGATGATCGACTTCGCGCTGGAAGCGGAACGGATGCGCGGCCTTTCACCCTTGGCCGCGATCACGGAGGCGTGCCTGCTGCGCTTCCGCCCGATCATGATGACGACCGCGGCGGCCTTGCTGGGCGCGCTGCCCTTGGTGATCGAGAGCGGCACGGGGTCGGAGCTGCGCTACCCCTTGGGCCTGACCATCGTGGGCGGGCTGCTGCTGAGCCAGGTGCTGACGCTTTACACGACGCCGGTGATCTACCTGGCGTTCGAGCGGACCCGGCTGCGCTTCGCGCGGCCCGCGGCGGCGGCCCCAGCGGAGTGACCAGGGAATGAACATCTCCGCCCCCTTCATCCATCGCCCGGTCGCCACCTTCCTGCTGGCGCTGGGCCTGCTGCTGATCGGCCTGGTCGCCGTCCGCTTCTTGCCCGTGGCGCCGCTGCCCAGCGTGGACATCCCGACCATCGTGGTGTTTGCCGGGCGCCCCGGCGCCGATCCGGAAACCATGGCGGCCAGCATCGCCGCCCCGCTGGAGCGCCGCCTGGGCGAGATCCCGGGCGTCACCGAGATCACCAGCACCAGCAGCACCGGCAGCACGTCCATCGTCATCCAGTTCGACATCGACCGTCCCATCGAGGGCGCCGCGCACGACGTGCAGGCCGCGATCAACGCCGCCTACACCGACCTGCCCTCCGACCTGCCGACCCGGCCGTACTACCGCAAGTTCAACCCCGCCGAGGCGCCGATCCTCACCTTGTCGCTCACCTCGGACGTACTCAGCCCGGCGCAGGTCTACGACGCCGCCGACACGATCCTGGCGCAGCGGCTGAGCCAGGTCGAGGGCGTGGCGCAAGTGCAGGTGAACGGCGCCGAGAAGCCCGCGGTGCGCGTGCGGCTCAACCCGGCGGCGCTGCGGGCGGCGGGCCTCAGCAGCCAGGATGTCTATACCGCGATCCGCAGCGCCAACGTCACCGGGCCGACCGGCGGCTTCCAGGGGCCGCAGCGCGCGGAAACCATCGAGTTGAACGGCCAGATCACGGGGGCTGCCGACTACGCCCGGCTGGTGCTGAAGACGGCGAACGGCGCCACCGTCCGGTTGGGCGACGTGGCGGAGGTGCTGGACAGCGTGGCCAACGTCAAGCTCGCGGCCTGGGAAGGCACCAAGCGGGCCATCCTGCTGACGCTGACCAAGACCGCCGGGGCCAACGTGATCGACACGGTGGACCGGGTGCGCGCGGCGCTGCCGCAACTGCTGAAGTGGATACCGCCCGACATCCGCGTGAGCACCATCTCCGACCGCACCACGACCATCCGGGCCAGCGTCACGGACGTGGAATGGACGCTGCTGATCAGCATCGCGCTGGTGCTGATGGTGGTGGCGCTGTTCATGCGCCGCCTGGTGCCGACGCTGGCGGCTGCGGTGACGGTGCCGCTCAGCATCGCGGGCACGCTGGGGGCGATGTACCTGCTGGGCTTCAGCCTCAACAACTTCTCGCTCATGGCGCTCACGATCTCGGTCGGCTTCGTGGTCGATGACGCCATCGTCATGATCGAGAACATCTTCCGCCACCAGCAGCTTGGCCTGTCGCCGATGCAGGCGGCGCTGGTCGGGTCGCGGCAGATCGGCTTCACCGTGGTGTCGATCAGCATCTCGCTGGTCGCGGTGTTCATCCCGATCCTGTTCATGGGCGGCATCCTGGGCAAGCTGTTCCATGAGTTCTCGATGGTGCTGACGGTCGCCATCGGGCTGTCGGCCGTCGTGTCGCTGACGCTCACCCCCATGATGTGCGGGCGGTTCATGGGGCCGCACGCGCCGCCGCGCGGCGTGTGGGGCTGGATCGACCGCGCCGTGGACCGCGGGTTCGACGGGGCGCAGCGCGCCTACCTCCGCACCCTCGATTGGGCGCTGCGCTGGCGCCGGCTGATGCTGCTGGTGACGCTCGCGGTCGTGGTCGGCACGGTGAAGCTCTACGGCACTGTGCCGAAGGGCTTCCTGCCGATCCAGGACACCGGGCTGCTGATGGGCCAGACCACCGCCAGCCCCGACATCAGCTTCGACGCCATGGCCGCGCGGCAGAAGCTCGTGGTGGACGCCCTGCTGTCCGACCCGGCGGTGGCGAACGTCGGCAGCACCATCGGCATCACCAACGGCTGGGCCAGCATCAACCGCGGGCAGATCACGGTGTCGCTGAAGCCGCTGTCCGAGCGCAAGATCAGCAGCGAGCAGGTGCTGCAGCGGCTGCGGCCCAAGCTGATGCAGATGTCGGGCATCCAGGCCAACCTATGGTCGGCGCAGGACCTGCGCGGCGGCGGCCGGTCGGGCGGCACCGGCTTCCAGTTCGTGCTGCTCGACCAGG
>CAXSEX010000053.1:0-15356 GCA_964236415.1 uncultured Acetobacteraceae bacterium
GTGCCCGCTGATGTGCCGGGAGGTCTGGGAGATGGTCATGCCCGTTGCCCGGTCTTTCCATCCCGTGATGATCGAATGATAGCTGTTGCCGTCGAAGCCCTGGCGCTCGTGGACGACCCGCATCGTGGGGAACACTTGGCCGAGAACGTGCAGCGCCTCCGTGCCGCCGTTGCGCAGCGTGTCGTGCCATTGCAGGCCCGGACCGGCTGACACGTCGAACGTGACGGAGGTTCCGGGCGGGCCGGCATAAACCTTCCTGAGCGCAAGACGGGCGGCTTCGGCGCCGGGCCAGGCCTTGTTCCAGGAGCCGAAGTAGAACTCCTCGATGTCGTCGCCGCGCTTCATGCGGCACAGTTCGGGATCGGCGGGGTCGGCGCCCAGGTACACCGTTGTCGGCCCGACGCTGCGATCAACGACGCCGAGGGCGGGTGGACAAGGCGGGGGAGCGGCAGCGAAGGCCGCAGCGGGCGCAAGTCCTAGCGCGACGGCACAGGCCGCCAGACGCTTGATCAGTACTGAAATCTGCAATGCAGTCCCAAGAAAAAAAGGCGGCGCCCGAAGGCACCGCCAAGTTTAGGGAGGAAACGTCCTGCAGCAGGGTGGCAAGCCACCGTGCCGCACCCGATACATCGGCGATGTCGGGACAGGATGCAAGCTCGGCTTCGTTATAATTTGCTGCATCGCATCACAAGGGGGAGAGTTCACCCGCGCCGCGCGGCGGCACGGCCGGTCGGCGGGACCCAATCGCCCCGCTGCCGTGCCGTCCAGGCATAGCGCGCGTCGCCGTCCAGCAAGTTCAGCTTGTCATAAAGGCGGTTGCGCTCCAGCCAGCCAACCGCGGCCTCCAACTCCTGCAGCGTCATGTCCGCCCGGCTCTTGCCCAGCACGCGCTTCAGCACCGCGTTGTAACGGTGGTAGCCGCCCCCGCCGCGCCCTCCCTGCAACGCGCCCTCGTCCTCCACCGCCTGCGCCGCCACCATCTCGCCAACCCGGCGGCGCAAGCGGCGCTCGGCCACGCTCGGCGGTTCCAGCAGCTCGTCCTGCGCGTCCGGCGGGGCGGCGGTGAAATCGGGGCCGGGCTTGAGCACGGCGTAGCGCAGGGCCAGCGCGTTGCTGCTGAGCGGGACGATGCCGCCCGCCGGCTCCAGCGCGTCCAGGCGGTCGCGCAGCCATAGCGGAAGCTGGCTTTGCCGCTTCGGCTTCGGCGTGCGCGCCAGCGTGCCCTGCTCCGTCTCGACCCGGTGGCGGAAGCGGGCGAACAGCGGGTCGTCGGGATGGAACACCAGGGCGCGCTGCCCAGCATACGGCCCGGCATGCGGATCGACGCGGGTGGCGCGGGCGACCATCTGCTCCAGCCACGGCCGGCTGCGGATATGGGTCAGCGCCGCGACCACCGCGACCTCCGGCGCGTCCAGCCCTTCATAAGCCATCGCCACCGTGACCAGAATCGTCGGCTCGACCCGCAGCCGGAAGCTTGCCAGCGTTTCCCGGGCGTCGCGCTCGTCACTGGTGGCGAGCCGCACGGTGTCCTGCTGCGCCTGCGGCACCCAGCCGCGCACGACCTCCTGGTAGCGCCGGGCGGACGCCTGGTCCGGCGCGACCACCAGCAGCTTGCCGAGTCCCCTGCCCTCCCCGCGCTCTGCCCGGCGACTCGCCCGCAGACGGCGCGTCGCGTCGAACGCCTGGCGCAGCAGGTCGTCGGCGAAGCCGGTGCGCAGCGCCGTGAACAGCGCCGGGCGCGTGGTCTCGGTCGGCCAGTGCCCGAACAGCCGGTGCGGCCCGACCTCCGCCGGTGAGCCGTCGGGCTGCTTGACCTCCGGGTCGAGCCAGCGCGCTTCCCCGTCCATGGCGCCGAACGTCACCGGCAGCACGGCGCGCTCGGCCAGGGCCTGGGCGCGGCTGTAGCCGACCACGGCCCAGCCCGGCGCCGCCATGTCCACCTCCCGCGTCGCCGCCCGCTGCCCGGCGCGATACGGCAGCCACAGGATGCCGCGCCCGTCCGCCCGCTCCAGCGTGCCGGACAGCAGCAGGCGCAGCCGCGCCGTTTCCAGCAAGGGTTGCAAGGCGCGGCTCCAGCCGGACGCCTCGTCGGCGCCCGCCTCTGCGCCCGGCACCGGCGGCTCCGGCGTCATGTCGGACAGCGCCGGCAGGTGGTGCACCTCGTCCACGATCAGCAGGTAGCGGTGCCGGCGGAACTCGGCCAGATGCAGGTCCGGGGCGGCGGCGACGCCCTGGTAGGTCGCGACGTAGCCGGCCAGGCCGCGGCACGGGTCCGGGTCGTTGCCGGCGGCGCGCACCGACAAGGCGTGGCCCAGGGCGGTGCGCCAGGCCGGGTCGGCGAACGCTTCCTCCGCCTGCAAGCGGAGGCTGTCCCGCGGCACCACCCAGCAGATGCGGTCGATGACGCCCGCCCGGACCAGCGCGGCGCCGGCGATCACCGGCAGCAGGCTCTTGCCGCCGCCGGGGGTGACGGCTGCCAGGATGTCGGCGACCTCGGACGCCTCGCCGGCGGCGATGGCCTGGACAATGGCGGCCACATGGGCCTGATGGGTGCGAAGCGGTCGAGTCGTCACGCAAGCTCCGGCAGGGTGGTCGCCGACACCATGAGTCCATTGCGCCCGGCTGTTAATCCCCTTAGCGGATTCGCGGGCGGATTTTATTCCATGTGCAAGGAGTCTGGGTGCAGGGAGGGCCGGCTGATGCTGCGCCCCCGCACCAAGGGGCGTTCCTCGTGGTTCGCGGTGGCGGTGGCGACCACGCCGGTCCACAGGACCAGCGACAAGGCGCCGGCCAGCCGGGCGTGCCGGGTCAGCGCCCCGCCGCCGATGCGGCGCAGGCCGATGCGCTTGGGAAAGCTGAACACCGCCGCGTTGGCCAGGGCGGCGGCGACCAGCAGCAGCTTCGGCAGGAACCAGCTATGGCTGCCGGTCTGGATCGGGTCGTACAGGAACAGCAGCACCCCCGTAAGCACCGCGGCCGCGAAACTCGCATGGGTGACGGGCAACACGATGCGCGCCAGCGCGTCGAGCGCGATGTCGCGGCCCAGGAGGCCCAGCAGCCGCAGGTCCAGCAGCACGATGGCCCCGAAGAACACCGCGCTGCCGCCGACGTGCAGCAGCCGGAGCGGCCCGTGCCAGCCTTGCATCCGGTAAAGCGCGACCCGGACGACGCTGGTGGCCAGCCAGACCAGCCAGTCGCCGGGCAGCACCAGGGCGGTGTCGGAATAAACGCCGTGCACCCGATCAGGCCCCCCAGCAGCCGCCGGGTTCAGGCGCGGGCCGCGGCGGGAGCCTGCTTGAACTGCGCGACGATGGCCTTGTAGGCGGCGACCGACAGCACCGGGCGCTCCGGCGGCAGCAGGGAGCCGGTGACGGCGCGCATTTCCGTGAGCTTGGCCCGCGCGAGCGAAAGGCCCGGGTCGCCGCGCAGGGCCGGCCGCCCTTCCAGCCGGCGCAGTTCCCGGTCGGCATAGGCGAGGTAGCCGCGGCTGTCGTGGTACTCCACCGGCTTCTCGATTCGGTTGCCCTCGATGGACTCGCTGTAGTCCTCGGCGGAGATGGTCGCGACCTCCCCCAGCACGCCCAGCATGAAGCGTTCGTTGTCGAGCAGCCCCGCGGGCACCGTGGCGCGCAAGGCGGCGATGACGCCGATCACCTTGTTGTATTGCGCGGTGGTCGCGGGGTCGGTCGGCTTGCCCGCGGCCAGCGCTTCCAGCGCGATCAGCTCGCCGTCGAAGCCGGTGACGCCTCGGCGCGTCAGCTCGCCGGAGATGTCGTCGTACAGTTCCCGGATGGGGTGGCCGAAGTGCGGCAGGGCCAGTTGCGTCTGCTTGGCGTCGATCAGCTCGCGCCCGACCATCAGGTGGCCTTCCAGCAGGCCCAGCTTGAACAGCAACTCGGCATGGTCCTCGCTGCTGATGGCGGCGTCGGCCACGGCGACGATGCTGCCTGGCGCCACGAACTCGATCCCGTGGGCATAGGCGTGGACGAGCCGGGGCGGATGCGCGTTGCAGATTGCAGCAGCGAAACCGGGGGCGGCAACATCGGGACGCAGCGCCGGCGCCGCGCCGCCTGGCCGTGCCGCCGCGAGCCATGCCCCGGCCGCCGCCATTGCCAAGCCGCCCCATGCCATCGCGCGCCGCTGCCGCATCAAACCGCCTCCCATTGCAAATGGCTTGCATCTGGCGCCAGAGTAATGCAAATGAGAGTCGTTTGCAATCACTTCGGGACGGTTTCATGCGGCTCTACCTGTTGGGCGTCGCCGCCCTGGCGTCGCTGATGGCGGCGCCGGCCTCCGCTCGGGCGGACGAGCCGCTGACCTTCCGCACCCGGATCAAGGACCACGCCTTCGACCCGGCCGAGCTCGCCGTGCCAGCCGGCAAGCGGCTGATCCTGATCGTGCACAATGCCGACGACACCCCGGCCGAGTTCGAAAGCCGGGAACTGGGGGCGGAGAAGGTCATCTCCGCCGGGCGGGACGCGACGATCCGGGTCGGCCCGCTGGCCGCCGGGCGCTACCCGTTCGCCGACGAGTTCCACCAGGACCAGGCGCACGGCGCCCTGATCGCAGCCGGAGAGTAAACATGCTGGCAAGCGCGCTGATCGTGTTCCGCGAGGTGTTCGAGGCCGGGCTGGTCCTGGGCATCGTGCTCAGCGCCACCCGCGGCATGGCCGGGCGGGCCGGCTGGGTGGCGGGCGGGGTGCTGGGCGGCCTGCTCGGCGCCTGCGTGGTCGCGGTGTTCGCTGGCGCCATCGGCGACGCCCTGCAAGGCTCCGGGCAAGAGGTGTTCAACGCCGCCATCCTGCTGGTCGCCGCGGCCATGCTGGGCTGGCACAACGTCTGGATGGCCCGGCACGGGCGGGAGATGGCCGGCGAGATGAAGACGCTCGGCCGCGCCGTGTCGGAAGGCCGGCGCTCCCTGCTCGCGCTGGCCGTGGTGGTCGGCGTCGCGATCCTGCGGGAAGGGTCGGAGGTCGCGCTGTTCCTGTATGGCCTCGCGGCCGGGGGCGAGGGCGGCATGGCGCTGGCAGGCGGCTGCGTGCTGGGCCTGTTCGGCGGCGGCGCGGTCGCGGCCCTGCTGTACCGCGGCCTCCTCAGCATCCCGACGGCGCAGCTTTTCCGCGTCACCAACGTCATGCTGTCCCTGCTGGCGGCCGGCATGGCGGCGCAGGCGGCGGGGTTCCTGATCCAGGCCGACCTGCTGCCGGCCTGGGGCGGCCCGGTATGGGACAGCTCGGCCGTGCTGGACGAGAAGAGCATCGTCGGCCGGGCGCTGCATGCACTGGTCGGCTACACGGACCGCCCGGCGGGGATGCAGCTTGCCGTTTACGGCGCGGTGCTCGCGGCGCTGCTGGCCGCCGGCCGGGCCGTGTCGCCGCGGCCGTCAGCAGTGCCGCACCGCGAGGGGGCAGCGCGCGCCCGCGCGCCACATCGTGTTTGACGCCAGCCGCCGCCCGGGCGCAAAGAAGGCACGGCGCCTGGACCAGCCGGGCGCCGGAGACCGGAGTGTGCGATTGAGCGATCTGGCACGGCAGGGCGGCTTGAGGCCGAAGGCCGCCGCGCGTGCGGCAAGGACGATGGCGCCGCAGTTCCAGCCGTCAGGACAAAGCATCGAGCGGCTCTGCGTGGAGCATGGGCTGAAGATGACCGGGCAGCGCCGGGTCATTGCCCGCGTGCTGTCGGAAGCCGAGGACCATCCTGATGTCGAGGAGTTATACCGCCGCGCCGTGCAGCTTGACTCCCACATCTCGATTGCCACCGTTTACCGCACGGTGCGGCTGTTCGAGGAAAAGGGCATCCTGCACCGCCGCGACTTCGGCAGCGGGCGCTCCCGCTACGAGCCGACCGACCACGGCCAGCACCACCATCTGATCGACGTGGAAACCGGCCACGTCCTGGAGTTCAAGAACGCCGAGCACGAGAAGCTGATCCGCTCGATTGCGGAGCAACTCGGGTTCGACCTCATCTCGATGCGGCTGGAGCTGTTCGGCAAGCGGCGCGCGCCCTGACGCGCTGTTCGGGGAGGCGCCGATGCTCGACCTGATCGTGCGCCGCGCCACCATCCTCGAAGGCGCGGCGCTGCGCCGGTGCGACATCGGCATTGCCGCGGGCCGGATCGCGGCCATCGAGCCGGTGTTGCCCGGCGGCGGCCCGGAGATCGATGCCGGGCACTGCCTCGTCGTGCCCGGCCTGATCGAGACGCACCTCCACCTCGACAAGACCTGCATCCTGGACCGCTGCCGCGCGGAAGAAGGCACGCTGGCCGAGGCGGTGCGGGAAACCGCCGCGGCCAAGCGGAGCTTCACGGCGGAGGACGTTTACGCCCGCGGGCGCCGGACCCTGGAACGCTGCATCGCCCACGGCGCCATGCACGTCCGCACCCATGTCGAGCTGGACCCCGGCATCGGAATGATCGGCTTTGACGGCGTGCGCCAGTTGGCGCGGGACTACGCCTGGGCGGTGGGCATGCAGCTTTGCGCCTTCCCGCAGGAGGGCCTGCTGAACAACCCGGGCACGGAAGCCCTGCTGGTGGAGGCGCTGCGCCAGGGTGCGCGGGTGCTGGGCGCCGTGCCCTACACCGACAGCGACCCACGCGGGCAGATCGACCGCATCTTCGCCCTCGCCCGCGAGTTCGACGTCGATATTGACATGCACCTCGACCTCGCCGACACGACGGACGGCATGCAGGTCGAGTACGTGTGCCGCAAGACGGAGGAACACGGCTGGGGCGGCCGGGTCGCGGTGGGCCACGCGACGCAGCTTTCGCTGGTGCCGCGGGCGCGTTACGATGCCATTGCGGCGCAGTTGGCGCGGGCCGGGGTGGCGGTCACGATCCTGCCGGCGACCGACCTCTATTTGATGGGCCGCAGCCACGGCCACGCCGTGCCGCGCGGCGTGGTGCCGGCGGAGCCGCTGCGCCGCGCCGGGGTGACGTGCTCGCTCGCGACCAACAACGTGCTGAACCCGTTCACGCCCTACGGCGATGGGTCGCTGATCCGGATCGCCAACCTTTACGCCAACGTCTGCCATGTGGCGCGGCCGGCGGAACTGGCGGGGTGCCTCGACATGATCACGGGATCGGCGGCGCGGCTGATGCGGCTGCCGGGCTACGGCATCGCCGTGGGCCATGCGGCGAACCTGGTGGCCATCGACGCGGCGGACCCGGCCGATGCCGTCGCCACGGTCGCGCAGCCGCTTTGGGGCCTGAAGGACGGCCGGCGCAGCTTCACGCGGCCCCGGGCGGTCCTCCACCGGCCGTAGTCACGCCCACGTGTTCGCAAGTGCGAAAAACCCGCCGGCTACTTTGGTGCTGTGTGTGCTCGCTTCCACTCTGACAGGCATAAACGTATGGATTCGCACACTTTACTCTGGCTGACGACGCTGATCATGACCGGCGGCGGCTTGCTCATCCTCCTGACCGGCAAGCGGCGCACGCCGGCGGAGGAGTTGCACACGGTGCTGCACGGCATCGTGCCGCTGATTGCCGCCTGCTCCTACTTCGCGATGGCCACCGGCCAGGGCGCGGTGATCCTGGGCGCTGATGCGGCGGCGGCTGGAACCGGCGCCGGGCGCGTCTTCTACTACGCCCGCTACATCGACTGGACGTTCACCACGCCCCTGCTGCTGGTGACGCTGTGCATGACCGCCATGCACGCCGGGGAGAAGCGGGCCGGGGCGCTGGCCGGGATCGTGCTGGCCGACCTCATGATGATCCTGACCGCGTTCTTCTTCGGCGCCTCGGAGGTCGCCTGGATCAAGTGGACCTGGTTCCTGATCTCCTGCGTGGCCTTCCTGGGCGTGTACTACGTCATCTGGATCTCCAACATGCAGGCCAATGCCCTGGAGCGGGATGACGTGCGGGCGGACTACCGCCGCAACGCCGCCATCCTGTCGGTCTTGTGGCTGATCTACCCGGTCATCCTGGCCGTGTCGCCTGATGGCCTCAACTGGGCCGGCGATGCCGTCAGCGTCCTGGGCATTGCCGTCCTCGATGTGATCTCCAAAGTCGTTTACGGGCTGATGACCGTGGCCTCGGACTCCAAGACGACCGAGCGCGACCTGGCGGAAGCGGGCCGGTCGGCGCCGTTGCGCAAGGCCGCCTGACCGCATGACCCCGGCCGCAGGGTGGGTCAGGGCCGGGCCGGCGGACCGTCCAAGCCCGATGGCCTGGGTGGTCCTGCTGGCCGGGGCGGCGCTGACGCTCAGCGCCGCCCTGTCGCCCGGTGCCCAACACGTTTGCGCGCTGGCTGCCATCGTGGTGCTCGGCGTGCCGCACGGCGCACTGGATGGCGAGGCCGCCCGGGCCGTCCTGCGCCCGCGGTTCGGCCGGGCCTGGTTTCCCGTGTTCTCCCTTCCCTACCTCGCCCTGTCCGCCCTCGTGCTCCTGGCCTGGCATGGGGCGCCGGGGCCGACGCTTGCCGCGTTCCTCCTGGCCTCGGCCTGGCATTTCGGCACCGAGGAAGCGGGGGTCGGCAACGGGCTTGACGTGATCGTGCGGGGCGGCCTGCCAATCGCGATGCCGACGCTGGCCCATCCGGAGGCGACCGCCGCCGTGTTCCAAACGGTTGCCGGGACACCCCTGCCGCAGTTGCCGGACTGGCTGTGGGCGGCGGCGATGGCCTGGCTTGCCCTGGCTGCCGTGTGGGTGGGCCACGCGGCGCTGCGCCGGCGGGGGCGGCTGCTGGCCGTGCCGGGCCTGCTCGCCGTCATGTTCGCCGTGCTGCCGCCGTTGACGGCGTTCGCAATCTACTTCGTAGGCGTGCATGCGCCGGCGCACACCGCGGCGCTGATCCGCAGCCCGGTGCGCGCCCCCCGGGTCCGCGACATCCGCAGCGCGACCGTGCTGGCCTTGCCGATCACCGCCTTGACGCTGCTGATCGGCGCGGCGCTGTGGCCGCTCTACGGCGGCGCGGCCCCGGACCGGCTGCTCGCGCTGACCATCCAGGGCCTGGCCGCGCTCACCTTGCCGCACATGCTGCTGGATGCCGGCCTGGCCCGGCGCGAACGCCGGGCCTTGAGGCCCGCGTAACCCTCCGAAGCGTCAGCCTTGCAAGGCACGGACCATGGTGCTGCCGAGTGCCGCCGGGCTTTCGGCGACGTGGATGCCGGCGCTGCGCATCGCCTCGAACTTGGCCTCCGCCGTGTCCTTGCCCCCGCTGATCACGGCGCCGGCGTGCCCCATGCGGCGGCCCGGCGGCGCGGTGGCGCCGGCGATGAAGCCGACCACGGGCTTCTTGGCGCCGCTGCGGGCGATGAACTCGGCGGCGTCGATCTCGCTCTGGCCGCCGATCTCGCCGATCATGATGATACTCTCCGTTTCGGGATCGCCCAGGAACATCTCCAAGACCTCGATGAAGTCGGTGCCCTTCACGGGGTCGCCGCCGATGCCGACGCAGGTGCTCTGGCCCAGCCCGGCGGCCGTGGTCTGGCTTACCGCCTCGTAGGTCAGCGTGCCGCTGCGGCTGACGATGCCCACGGTGCCGCGGCGGTGGATGTGGCCCGGCATGATGCCGATCTTGCAGGCCTCCGGCGTGATGACGCCGGGGCAGTTGGGGCCGATCAGCCGGGACGCGCTGCCGGACAGCGCCCGCTTCACCCGCACCATGTCCAGCACCGGGATGCCCTCGGTGATGCAGATGATCAGCGGGATCTCGGCGTCGATGGCCTCCAGGATGGCATCGGCGGCGAACGGCGGAGGCACGTAGATCGCCGACGCCGTGGCGTTCGTCACATGGCGCGCCTGCGCCACCGTGTCGAACACCGGCAGGTTCAGGTGCTGGGTGCCGCCCTTGCCCGGCGTCACGCCGCCCATGACCTTGGTGCCGTAGGCGATGGCCTGCTCGGAATGGAAGGTGCCCTGCGCGCCGGTGAAGCCTTGGGTGATGACGCGGGTGTCGGCATCGACGAGCACGGCCATTATGCAGCCTCCTTCACGGCGCGGACGACTTTCTCGGCGGCGTCGGCCAGGTTGTCGGCGCTGACGATGGGCAGGCCGGACTTCGCCAGGATCTCCTTGCCGAGATCGACGTTGGTGCCCTCCAGCCGCACCACCAGGGGCACGCCGAGGCTCACTTCGCGCGCGGCGGCGATCACGCCCTCCGCGATCACGTCGCAACGCATGATGCCGCCGAAGATGTTGACCAGGATGCCCTCCACGTGCGGGTCGGACAGGATGATCTTGAACGCCGCCGTCACCCGCTCCTTGGTGGCGCCGCCGCCCACGTCGAGGAAGTTGGCGGGGCTGCCGCCATACAGCTTGATGATGTCCATGGTCGCCATTGCCAGGCCCGCGCCGTTGACCATGCAGCCGATGGTGCCGTCGAGCGCGACGTAGTTCAGGCTGTACTTGGCGGCTTCCAGCTCCTTGGGGTCCTCCTCCGCCTCGTCCCGCAGCTTTTCCAGGTCCGGCTGCCGGTACAGCGCGTTGTCGTCGAAGCTCACCTTGGCATCGAGCGCGATGATGTCCCCGGTCCCTGTCACCACCAGCGGGTTGACCTCGACGACTGCGCAATCCAGGTCGGTGAAGGCGCGGTACATCGCGGTGACGAACTTGGTGAAGGAGGCGACCTGCTTGCCTTCCAGCCCCAGGCCGAAGGCGAGCTTGCGGGCGTGGTGCGGGAAGATGCCGGCGGCCGGGTCCACGGCGACGCGCATGATCCGTTCGGGCTGGGTTTCCGCCACCTGCTCGATCTCCATGCCGCCCTCCGTCGAGGCGACGACCGTGATGCGCGAGGTTTCCCGGTCCACCAGCAGCGAAAGGTACAGCTCGCGCTTGATGTCGCACCCGGCCTCCACGTACACGCGGCTGACCCGGCGGCCGGCGGGGCCGGTCTGCTTGGTCACGAGGGTGTGGCCGATCATCGCCGACGCGGCCTCCAGCGCCTCCGCGGGTGACTTGGCCAGGCGCACGCCCCCCTTGCCCGCCGGGTCGTGCGCGAAGTGCCCGGCGCCGCGCCCGCCCGCGTGGATCTGCGACTTCACGACGTAGACCGGGCCGGGCAGCTTCTCGGTCGCGAGCGCGGCCTCCTCCGGTGTCCAGGCGACGAAGCCCGGCAGGGTCGCCACGCCGTAGCCGCGCAGCAGCTCCTTCGCCTGGTATTCATGGATGTTCATTCGGCCTCTCCGCTCGCCAGGGGTGAGTCTCCTGTTCCTTGTGGCATACAGCCATTCGCCCAGACTCGACTAGCCCGCATAGCAAGGTCAGCGGCGCGGGGCGGGATCGCCCGGCAATCCCCCGAGGAACTGCCCCACGGCGGCGTTGAACGCGCGGGGCTGCTCAAGGTGGGCGAGGTGCCCGGCGCCCTCCAGCGCGGCATACTGCGCGCCGGGGATGCGGGCGGCCATGCGCTCCATGCCGCGCGCAGGTGCTGCCGTGTCCAGCGTGCCGGCCAGCACCAGGGCGGGCACGGCGACCCGCGCCAGCGCGTCCCGGCCGTCGAAGCCCGGCATCGCCATGACGCTGTCGCGGTAGGTGCTGTCCGGCGTGTGGGCCAGGCAGTCGCGGGCCAGGGCCAGCCCCGCCGGGTCGGCGCCCGGGCCGGCCATGTCGGCGACCATCGCCTCCGCCAGCGTTGCCATGCCGCGCCCGGCGTCGAGCGGCCCGAGCCGCGCCGACAGGAACTCCGCCTGCCAGGCCGGGTCGCGGCTGCCGAAGGCGGCGCTGGTCTGCGCCAGGACCACGGCGCGGGCGGCATGGGGCGCCCGCGCCAGCAGGCGCTGCACCACCATGCCGCCCAGGCTGTGGCCGACCAGCACCGGGCGGTGGAGGCCAAGTTCCTCGATGAACCCTGCCAATGCCGCCGCGAGCGCGTCCATCGTCACGAGCGGCAGCGGGGTCGAGCGGCCGTATCCCGGCATGTCCCAGGCAATCGCCCGGTACTCCCCGGCGAAATGGTCGAGCTGCCCGCGGAAGGCGCGCGCCGCCCCGCCGATCCCGTGCAGGAACACGAGCGGCGGCGCCTCCGGACGCCCGGCTTCAAGAAAGCCGATCCCGCCCGGCGAGACGACCTGCTCATATTCCTGCTGGGTTTGCTGGCGCGCGGCCTGGGGCACGCTTGCTTCATGTTGAACGGCCATGCGGTCGCTCCTGATGGGTTGCGTGGGCATGAAGGCGATTGCCGGGCCGCAGGTCAATGCGCGGAACCGTTGGCACTCATTCGCATTTCGACCAGCCGCAGTGACGGCAGCTCAGGCACCCGGCTTCCCGCAGCAGGCCGGGCTGGCTGCACCTCGGGCAGAGCGCGCCCAGGGGCTGGCCCGCAGCGGGCGCCGGCGATGCGGGCGGCGGCGCGTCCTCCGCCGCGGCGGGCAGGAAGCCGGTCTCGGCCATGTGCCGCTCCAGGATGCCGCCGATGGCCGCGATCAAGGACGGCACGTAGCGCCCGTTCTGCCATTGGCCGCCGCGCGGGTCGAACACCGCCTTCAGCTCCTCCGCCACGAACGCCACGTCGCCGCCCCGGCGGAACACGGCGCTGATCATCCGGGTCAGCGCGACCACCCAGGCGTAATGGTCCATGTTCTTGGAGTTGATGAAGATCTCGAACGGCCGGCGGTGCCCGTCCTGCTCGGTGTCGTTGATCGTCACGTAAAGCGCGTGCTCGCTGTCCGCCCAGCGCAGCTTGTAGGTGGCGCCGGTCAGTTTCTCCTCGCGGTGCAGCGGTTCCGGCGACATGCCTTGGACGAGGGGGACCGGCGCCGGCGGTGGCGGCGTCACCTCCAGCACCGACCCGGTGATCGCGTTGGGCCGGTAGGTCGTGCAGCCCTTGCAGCCGCTGGCGTAAGCGTCGAGGTAGATGTCCTTGAACGCCTCGAAGCTGATGTCCTCCGGGCAGTTCACCGTCTTGGAGATCGCGCTGTCCACATGGCGCTGCACCGCCGCCTGCATCCGCACGTGGTCGCGCGGGGCGAGCGTCTGCGCCGTCACGAAGTAGTCCGGCAGCGGCGCCTCCGCCCCGAACAGCGCGCGGTAGCGGCGCAGGGCGTGGTCGGACACCTCCTCCTCCCGCAGGCTGCCGTCCGGGTTCTTCACCCGGCGCGTGTAGGCCAGCGCAAAGATCGGCTCGATCCCGCTCGACACGTTGTCCGCCCACAGCGAGATGGTGCCGGTGGGCGCAATCGAGGTCAGCAGCGCGTTGCGGATGCCGTGCTCCGCAATTGCCGCCCGCACGTCGACGTCCAGCCCCCGCACCGTTTCCCCGGCCAGGTAGGCGTCGCGGTCATACAGCGGGAACGCGCCCTTCTCTGCCGCCAATGCCGCCGACGCGAGGTACGCCGCGCGGTTGATCCGCGCGGTCCAGCGGTCCGCGAGCCGCACCGCCTCGTCCGAGCCGTAGGTCGCCCGGCACATGATGAGCGCGTCCGCAAGGCCGGTGACGCCCAGGCCGATCCGCCGCTTGGCGTGGGCCTCCTGCCGCTGCTCCGGCAGCGGGAAGCCGGACACGTCGATGGTGTTGTCCAGCATCCGCACCGCGGTCGCCACCAGCTCGTCCAGCGCCGCCTCGTCCAGCCGCGCCGCCGGGGTGAAGGGGTCGAGCACCAGGCGGCTCAGGTTCACCGATCCCAGCAGGCAAGCGCCGTACGGCGGCAGCGGCTGCTCGGAGCACGGGTTGGTGGAGTGGATCGTCTCGCAATAGGCCAGGTTGTTGCGGGCGTTGATGCGGTCAATGAACAGGACGCCGGGTTCGGCGTAGGCGAAGGTCGCCCGCATGATGCGGTCCCACAGCGCCCGCGCCTTGACCGTGCGGAACACCCGCCCGCCGAAGCTCAGGTCCCAGTCCAGGTCGGCCTCCACCGCCGCCATGAAGGCGTCGGTGATCAGCACCGACAGGTTGAAGCTGCGCAGCCGCCCCTGCTCGCTCTTCGCGTCGATGAAGGCCTCGATGTCCGGGTGGTCGCAGCGCAGCGTCGCCATCATGGCGCCGCGGCGCGACCCGGCCGACATGATGGTGCGGCACATCGCGTCCCACACGTCCATGAACGACAAGGGGCCGGAAGCGTCGGCCGCAACCCCGCGCACCGGCGCGCCCTTGGGCCGCAATGACGAGAAATCGTAGCCGATGCCGCCCCCCTGCTGCATGGTCAGCGCCGCTTCCCGCAGGTTGGCGAAGATGTCGCCGAGGTCGTCCTCGATCCCGCCCATGACGAAGCAGTTGAACAGCGTGACCCGGCGCCCGCTGCCGGCGCCGGCGATGATGCGGCCGGCGGGGATGAAGCGGAAATCCGCCATCGCCGCGAGGAACCGCGCCTCCCAGAGCGCCGGGTCGGCCTCCGGCTGCGCCAGGGCGTTTGCCACCCGGCGCCAGGTGTCCGCGATCTCCCGGTCCACCGGCGTGCCGTCCGCCTGCCGGAGCCGGTACTTCTGGTCCCAGATGAACGTCGCGATGGGCGCGAGCGCGTCCGGCATCAGCAGGCTCGCGGCGGACGGGTGATCAAGGGCGGGCATGACCGGACTCCATGGCTAGAGCGGTTCCTCATGCGGCAGGCGGCGGCGCGAAGTCCAGGCCTGGTTTTCCGCGCCGTCGTTTCCAAATGAGGGATCCCGCCGCCGTCCGGAGAAGCCCATGCGCCACGGTCTCCTGCTGCTCGCCCTCGCCCTGTGCGGCGCCGCGGGCGACGCCTCGATGGACAAGCCCGGGGACCGCCACCGCATCGACTCGGACGCGCTGCCCAAGCCGTTTGAGACCCGCTCCGCCGCGCGCTCGCCGGGCATCGTGCCCTGGCCGCCCGGCGCCGCGCCGCGCGTCCCGCCGGGTTTCGAGGCGACGCTGCTGCTGTCCGGCCTTGAAGGGCCGCGCACCCTGCGCACCGCGCCGAACGGCGACGTGTTCCTGGCGGAGACCGGCGCCGGCAAGGTGCGCGTGCTGCGCGGCAAGGAGGCGTCGGTGTTCGCGGACGACCTGTCGTCGCCGTTCGGCATCGCGTTCTGGCCACCCGGCCCGGCGCCGCGCTTCGTTTACGTGGCGGAAACCGAGCGCGTCGTGCGCTACCCCTACACCCCGGGCGCGCTGCGCGCCGCGGGTCCGGCGCAGGTGGTGGTGGACGGCATCCCGACCGGCGGGCACTCGACGCGCGACGTGGCGTTCAGCCCGGACGGGCGCCGCATGTTCGTGTCCGTCGGCTCGGCGTCCAACGTGTCCGACCAGGGCGAGGAAGGCCGGGCAGAGGTGCGGGAGTACGACCCGGAGGGCCATGGCGGCCATCCCTTCGCGACGGGCATCCGCAACTGCGTGGGCCTCGCGATGCAGGGGGACGGCACGCTGTGGTGCGCGGTGAACGAGCGAGACGGCCTGGGCGACGACCTGCCTCCCGACTACGTGACGCGGGTGCAGCCAGCGGCGTTCTACGGCTGGCCCTGGTTC
>CAXSEX010000054.1:0-8917 GCA_964236415.1 uncultured Acetobacteraceae bacterium
AGCATCGCCAGCCCGCCGCCGCGGGCGCCGAACACCCGCGTCAGCAACTGGCTGAGGGTCTTCATGGGGCGGCATGCTTGGGAAGCGCAGTCCTTGCCTGTCGTGCGCGGCGCAACGCCCTGATTTCAAACAGGACCAGGCGCGGCAGGTTCGTCCTGCGGCTGCGTGCGGGGGGCAACGGGACGGCGAACGGCGCGACACTGATCGCATGGGGCAACACGCCGTGCTTCAATCTTGCCTCCCTTTGGCTTTCTGGGTTGGTGCCGCGACATCGCTTGGATGGGCGATGCTGTCCAGGCCAGAGGTGACGCACACGGCGAATTTACAGCCATTCCGGACGAAGCGGCTACTGCGCGACCACTACCGCAACCAAGCTGTCGGGGACGGCAAGGCTGACGCCAGTGGCAGGGTCTCCGCCCTGCCCTTCCACCCTGAACCGCATCGGCTGGTCGGCATCAAGCCGGGCGGGCAGCGGCGGCACGGCGACCGGCCGCCGCGGCTTGCTGGACGTGTCCTCGCCCGACACCTCATGCCAGAGCAGCAGCAGCAGGGAGTTGTCCGGCCGTCGCAGCAACAGATGGTGGACACGGGAGGCGTTGGGAAAATCGCCGGCCCCGGTCACGGTCAGCGTCAGGCGGAGCGTGCTGGGCACGGCGCCGCCCGGGCCGGCCGGCCTGGCCAGCAGCCGCGTGAGCGCCGCGACCGTTCGGAATGCGGGACGCTCGGATAGGTCGTGGCGCAGAAGGCCGAAGCTGGCCTCGGGGTCCCGCCCGGTCGGGTCCTTCGCGTCGTCCAGCAGTTGGTACAGGTATGCGCGCTTCAGCCCGAGGCGGAAGTACTCCGCGTAAAGGCGCGGCACGTACTTCGCCTGCAGCTCCTCGGAGGTGAACCGAGGTCCCGCCGGGTATCCCGTTTCGGTCGCCGCGTAGGGGCCGGGTCCGTAGATCGCCTGGTAGGCGCGGAACGCGTCCGGCGCCTCGTCCAGGGTGACGGAGGGGAAGGTGCCGTTATGGAAGAACGACGGCAAGGTGCCGTATGCAAGCTCCGGTCCCCATGGGTTGGCGTTGTAGGGGTACGGGTGGAAGTTGCCCCAGTCCGCATACCGGCGCAGGCCCTTCCAGGCTTCAGGCGGCCGTGCGCTGGGCAGGCCGGCCAGCCCGAGCGACGGGCCGATGATCGTCAGCTTGGCCGTCGCAGGGTCCGCCTTGAGGACGTGGAACAGGTCGCACTGCCAGAGGACCGGCCCTTCCGGATAGCCCCGGCCATCCCAAGCGATGCGCAGGCGCTTCCAGAACATGTCCGGCTCGTTCGCGCCCTCCACCGTGTCGACCGCGGTGACGTTGGCGTTCAGCGCCTTGATGCGCTCCCTGAAGCTTTCGGGCGTGCCAAGGTTGGGTTCGGCCAGCACGGTCGTGCGGATGCCAAGCCCGGCGAGGTCGCGGACATGGGAATGGAGGACGTCGCGGACATGGTGCAAGCCCAGCGCGGCCAGCTTGGAGCGGACCTCGGCGTAGCGGGTCGCGTAAGGCGAGTTGTCGAACGTGAAATGCGTGTTGACGCCCATGGAGTCGAGAAACGCAGCCGCGGGCACCGCGTCCGCCGCGTCCATCCTGGTCGTGGCCTCATCGGCTTGGGCTGGCCGGCCAAGGCAGGCCAGGACAGCGGCTGCCATGGCGGACGTCAGCACCCGATGGGAAGGCGCAAGGCGGCGCTGGATGGGCAGGACGGGCCGCGGATGGCCGCCAGCCTCCCCCGCCGGCCCATGGCCCGTCCCCCTCGCGTGCATGGAAAGGGCTGAAGCCATCACGTCCGTCCCGCGGGTCCGTGCGGCACGCCCCTTTGCCGCAGGCCAAGCTCGATGAACGCATCGAGCTTTCCCGTTTGAGCGAGAGCGAACCGCTGCCATGACGAAACGCCGAGCCTGGGCGTGAAGCGGATGGCTTGCAGGAAGCCCGGGCAGACTCCGGTGCCGGCCATGAACGACCACACTGCGAAGGCAAGGAGGCGTCCGGCGGGCAGTTCGTCCCAAACCGCGACGACCTCGTTGAAGGCGAAGTTCCGGAAGCCGTTCCGATCCTTGACCGTGGCGATATCCGCGTAGTGCCGCGTTTCTTCCCGTTTCCCAAGGTAATGATCGACCACGATGCTCGGGTCGTAAAGCAGCTTCCATCCGGTGCGCCTGACGGCCAAGCAGAAAACAAGGTCCTCGTAGGGCTGAGCACCTGTTCCGCGCAGCCGCCCGTCAAACCTCACCCCTCCGAACGCGACGGCGCGGAAGCTCATGTTCGCGCCTTTTATGAAGTCGACGATGCGCGGAGCGCCGAACCCGAGATGATGGTTCGGCACCACGCGGCCAAACCATTGAATTCGCCCAACGACGTGCGCCGCCTGGTCGTTGAAGGATGTCCCGTCGTGAATCCGGTCCTTGCCGCCCACGCCGCCTAAGGTCGGGTCCTCTGCGAAATGCGGGACAATGCGTTCGATCCAATCCTGATGCGGCACCGTGTCGTCATCGATGAACGAAAGGATGTCCGTTCGGCAGTGATCCAGGGCGACGTTCCGGGCCGGCACCGTGCCGGGCGCGTCCACGAACATCTGCCGGATCGGCAGGCGTTCGCTGGCCGCCGCCGCCACCGCGTCCTTGGTCGCCTCGTCGTCGGGCCTGGCCACGACGATGACGTCATCGGGCAAGCGGCTCTGTTCTGAAAGCGCCTTGAGGCACCGTTTCAGGTCATCGGCCCGCCGGTAGGAGGCAATGGCAACCCCGATCGTCAAACAAGCAGACGTCATGGTCCGTCCTCCTCCATCTCGTGTGGTTGATGCGCGCCTGCCGCCATGGGCAGCCGCCTGCTGGTGAAGCTTTGGGCGCCCCTGGCGGCATCGGGCCTCCTTGCGGGCCGGAACATGAGGCTGCGGCGTTCCAAGGAGGGGGCGTGCCGGGTTGATCCCCGAAGCGTTAAAGGCAAAGCTTGCGCGCGTAGAACCCTTCGGCCAGCCCGGTGGGCGATGCGGACTGCACGCCGCGGATGCGCATGAGGCCGTGGAAGGTGTCCGGCAGGAACCAGCGTCTCGACCGTTGGGTGGCGAAGTACGCCATCAGAAGCCCTACCTTGGCGTCCGCATGCGCCAGGTCCAGGTCGAAGAACAGGTTCGGGTTGCCCAGGTCGGGATCGTACTTCGGCACCTCGTAGCCGAGCACGAGGTGGTCACGGAACGTGTTGGCCGTCATCTCGGCGACTGTGCGGTGATCCTGGTGATGGTCTTCCCGCACATGGGTGAAGATGAGGTCCGGCGCGCTGGCGTGCTTGAGCGCCTCGAAGGTTGCCTTCAAGCGCGTGGTCTCATCGGGGAACAGCCCGTCGCGGAACTCATGGAGGTCGATGCGCCGCTCCCCGGCCTGTTCGAGAAAGGCCGCGGCGCTGGCTTGCGCTTCCTGCGCCCGCGCGCCAGGCGCGGAGAAGACGACCCAGTGGACGTGGGCGCTTGGGTGGCGCTCCAGCAAGGCGAGCATGGTGCCGCCGGCGCCGATCTCGATGTCGTCGGAGTGCGCGCCCAGGCAAAGGACGCGCAAGGGCCGGTCCGCCGGGGCGGCCAAGGCAAGGCGCAGCATCGGCTGGCTACTCCGCCGGGTCCAGAGCCAGCTGGGCCGGCTGCTCGACAGGTTTCGGCTCGGCTGCACCGGATGCGAGGCGCCACAGCTCCCAAGGCGCCGGCCCTTGCGCCAGCAGGCCCTCCAGGGTGCGCAGGTCCTTGAACGTGTCGCAACTGCGCCAAAAGCCCTTGAACGACAAGGCGGCCAGCTTCCCGGCCTCGATCAACCGCGCGAAGGGCTGCTCCACCAGTTCCTCGCCGGGGCGTATGTAGTCGAAGATCTCCCGGCGGAAAGCAAAGAACCCGCCGTTGATCCAAACGTCCGCCTGCTCCGGCGTGAGGACGCCCGTGACCAGGCCGGCGGCGTTGTGGTGCATGAAGTGCAGCGAGATGTTGGGCCGCACAACCATGCAGGCCCCCACGGCGCCGGTGGCGCCGAGCCGGTCGATCACGGACGGCAGGGCGCAGTCGGTGAGGGCGTCGCTATAATTGGCGAGGAAGACCTCCTCGTCCTTGAGGAGCGGCTTCACGGCCACAAGGCGCTCGCCGATGTTCGCCTCTGCGCCGGTGTCAACGAGGGTGATGCGCCAATCCTGCAAGTCCCGGCTCAACAGCTCCATCTTCCCGCCGTTTCCCGCAACCACGAAGTCGTTGGAGATCCACTCCTCGTATTCGGCAAAGAATTTCTTGATGGTGGCCCCCTTGTAGCCCAGGCAAAGGATGAAGTCCTTGTGACCCCAATGGGCGTAATACTTCATCAGGTGCCACAGGATCGGGCGCGCGCCGAGCATGACCATCGGCTTCGGCAGGTCGGTGCCCGTGCCTGCGAGGTCACGCATCCGGAGGCCTTGGCCGCCGCAGAACAGGACGACTTTCAATTGTTGTTCCTTTCGCACTGGTCCCGACAGAACCCGCTTGGGCTAGGCGGGCGTCGGCGGCGTGATGATGCGCGGCTCCGGGATCGGGATGATGAAGCGGCCGCCCCAGGACGCGATGTGCGCGAGCTGGGCCGTGATCTCCGCCGTCAAGTTCCACGGCAGGATCATGACGTAGTCCGGCCGGTTCTGGTCGATCGCCTCGGGGGTGAGGATCGGGATGCGGCTGCCGGGCAGGGACATGCCGTGCTTGTAGGGGTTGCGGTCCACCGTGAAGTCCAGGAAATCCGTGCCGATGCCGCAGTAGTTGAGCAGCGTGTTGCCCTTGCCGGGCGCGCCATAGCCGGCGATGCGCGCCCCGGACCGCTTCAAGCCGATCAGCAGGTCGAGAAGCTTGCGCTTGGTTTCGCAGACCTGGGCCTGGAACTGCTGGTAGGTCGCCAGCTCGTGAAGCCCGGCCGCGCCCTCGGCATCGTGCAGGCGCTTGACGGACGGGGTTTCCGCATGGTGCGCGGACGCGCGGCAGGCGAAGACGCGCAGGCTGCCGCCGTGGCTGGGCAGCTCCTCGACATCGAACACCCGCAGGCCGTGGTCGGCCATCAGGCGCTGGATCGACGCCAAGGAGAAATAGGAGAAGTGCTCGTGGTAGATGGTGTCGAACTGGTTGCCCTCGATGAGCCGCGCCAGGTGCGGGACCTCCAGGGTGAGCACCCCGTTGGGCTTCAGCAGGACGGCAAGGCCAGCCGCGAAGTCGTTGAGGTCCGGCACCTGGGCCAGCACGTTGTTGCCGATGACCAGGTCGGCGCTGCGGCCCTGCTCTGACAGCGCGCAGGCCAGCGCGCGGCCGAAGAACGACGCCAGCGTCGGCACGGCGACGGCCTCGGCGGCGCGGGCGACATTCTGTGCCGGCTCGATGCCCAGGCAGGGGATGCCGCGGCCGACGAAGTTGCGCAGCAGGTAGCCGTCGTTGCTGGCCACCTCCACAACGAAGCTGTCCCCACCGAGGCCGAAGCGTGCCGTCGCCATGTCGACGTAGCGTTCGGCGTGGCGAAGCCAGCTTTGCGAGAACGACGAGTAATACGCGTACTCGGTGAAGAGATGGTCCGGCCGCACATATTGGCCAAGCTGGCCGAGCCAGCAACGATCGCAGATCTTCACGTTCAACGGGTAGAACATCTCCCCCGTCTGCAAGGCGTCGGCGGCGACGAAGCTTTCGCAGAGCGGAGACATGCCGAGGTCCACGAAGCCGTGCAGCGCGTTGCCGCAGGACCGGCACGTGGTAACGCCTGGCGCGCCGCCGAGCGGGACGGGCTGCGGCGGCGCCTGTTGGAGAACTGGCTCTCCGTGCGGCAACAGGGCGCTGGGTTGATCAGCCACGGATTAGCTCTCCCATCCGACGGTCTCCGGACCGTCCGGCCCGGCACATGAAACAACGAACGGCGCCGGAAACACCCATGCTGCGGCGATCCCACCGGCTTTCATGCGCTTGCCCGGGTTGCGGATGAAGGCAGGACCGCCGGGCGCGGGGGAGGCGCGGCCGGTCCGGACGACAGCCTCACGCGCAGGAGCTTGCGCAGCGTCGAAACCGCCGCCGGGCTTGCCACCAGGCCGAACGCATACAACGGCCGCAGCGCCCCTTCCAGGTATGGGTAATGGCGCGAGAACAGGATGCGCAGCGCGTCGCCCCGCCGCCCGCCCAGCGCGTGCGCGACGACGGCCGGATGCGCCAGCCGCCGCAGCAGCCAGTCGCGGGCCGCGGCCTCCGCGGGCGACAGGCCGTCAAGCCCGGCCGCAAGCTCGTAAAGCCGCCACGGCACCGATGCCTTGCTCTTGGCCGTGATGCCGTCGGGCGAGGGCAGGCGGTATTGCACCGTCATCTGGGGAACAAAGGCAAACGACCGCGTCCGGCAAGCCAGGGCGAGCTGGACGCCAAAATCGGTGTCGGCCGACAAGCCGACCTCGGAAGGGTTCTGATAGCCGACCGCGCGGGCCGCCTCTGTTTCGATGAGGAAGCCGATGGGCGGGATCTGCCGCCAAAAGGCGCAGACCAGCGGGTCGCGGCGCAATCCCGCGTGCTCGGGCGTGCGGTTGGCCTGGGCGTTGTGGATCCGGGTTTCCCGGGGGGCGGAAGCGCCTTCGGGGGTGATCCGCTCCAGCATGCCGTAGGCCAGGACGACATCGTCGGCCATGGCGAACCCCGCAGCCATGGCCGACACCGCTCCGGGCAGCAGGGCGTCGTCGTCGTTCATCAGCACCAGGCGGCGGCCCCGGGCGGCGGCGAACAAGCTGTTGAGGCTGTCGGCCAATCCCCCGGCCGGGACGTTGCGGCGGTAGCGCACCGTGATGCCCGGCGGAGGGCGCAGCGACTCCACCAGGCGCTCGCACTCCTCGTCGCCTTCCGGCGAGTTGTCCCCCACGTCCACCTCAAGCGGGCGGTAATCCTGCGCCAGGCAGGACTCCAGGCAGTATCGGAGAAGTCCCGGACGCCGGTAAGCGGGCACGCAAACCGTGATCAAGTCGCTCATTGTCGCAGTCTCCATAGGCGTGCCGCCGGAAGTGATCGCAAGCGGAGAGGCTGTGCGGGCCTACACGACTCAACCTGCCTGGGCTTGCCGTCCCAGCGTTGTTCCGTTCACCCATCGCTGAAACAAGCACAGGCCGTAAGTCGGTGGTTATCTAAAAAAGGATCTACGTACCTATCCGTGTTGGCTCATTGCCAAAATTTGCAGATGCAACAATTTGTTCCTGGAATGGCGTTTTCACGGCAACGGGGTTCCCAGGTTGCAGCCCAGGCAGCCACCCGCCATCGGAACCCGCCATCGCAGCCTGGAAAGGCGTTTTTTTGATTTAAAGGAATATAAAGAAGCATATCGGCTTCACGCCCCCGGAAATAGACCAATATGCGCAATCACTTAAACGTGATGACGTGGCTGAATGGCTCTGCCTGGGCGGGAAAGGCGGCTGCGGGCGAAGCGGCCGGCGCCCGTTGCGATCCGGCTCCCCTTCCATGCCGCGGCGGGCCTATGATCATTGTGCGGACGAGGGTGCAGGAAGGGATCAGCGGACCATGACGGACATCGGACAGGAGCTGCATGCCCACGTGGAGGCGCTGTTCCCCATCTTGCGCAGCATCACCGGGGAGGGTGTGCGCCGCACCTTGCGCTACGTCGCCGATCACTGGCCCGTCCCGTTCGAGATCCGCGAGGTCCCGTCCGGAACCCCGGTGCTGGATTGGGAAGTGCCGCCGGAATGGACCGTGCGCGGCGCCACGATCAGCACCCTGGCGGGCGAGGCCGTGGTGGACATCGCCCGCCACAACCTGCACCTGGTGCAGTACAGCCGGCCGGTGGACGCCGTGATCGCCCGCGCGGACCTGGAGCGGCACCTGCACAGCCTGCCCGACCAGCCGGAGCTGATTCCCTACCGCACGGCCTACTACAGCGACACCTGGGGCTTTTGCCTCGCCCATCGCGACCGCCTCAAGCTGTCGGAGCCGGAGTACAGGGTGCGGATCGACACTGACCTGGCGCCGGGTTCCCTGACCTATGGCGAGTGCCTGCTGCCCGGCGAGGCGGGACAGGGCGAGGTGCTGCTTTCGGTGAACACCTGCCACCCGTCGCTTGCGAACGAGAACCTTTCGGCCATGGCGGTCGCCATCGGCTTGGCCCGGGAATTGGCGGCGCGCCCTCGGCGGCGGCTCGGCTACCGCTTCCTGTTCGCACCCGCGACGATCGGCGCGATCACGTGGCTGCACGCCAACCGCGCCGATGTTTCCGCAAGGGTCCGCCACGGCCTGGTCCTCACCTGCCTGGGCGACGGGGCGCCGCCGACCTACAAGCGGTCCCGCCGCGGCGACGCGCCCATCGACCGCTACGCTGCCCACGTCCTGCACGCGGAAGGGCATGGGGACCGCGTGCTGCCGTTCATCCCTTACGGCTACGACGAGCGCCAGTACTGCTCGCCGGGCTTCAACCTGCCGGTTGGGTGCCTCATGCGGTCCCCGAACGAGGCTTTCCCCGAGTACCACACCTCGGCCGACGACCCCTCCTTTGTGCAGCCCGCCGCGCTGGCGGACTCGCTGCGCCTGCTGCGCCGCATCCTGGACCTGGCCGAACAGGACGCCTCGCCCGTCAGCCTGCTGCCCTACGGGGAGCCGCAGCTTGGGCGGCGCGGCTTGTATCGCGGCATCGGCAGCCGGCCGGAAGAGGGGGACGGCGGCTACGACCCGCTCACGCTGCTTTGGGTGCTGAACCTCGCCGATGGGCGGCACTCGCTGCTCGACATGGCCGAGCGGTCCGGCAAGCCCTTCCGCATGGTCGCCGGGGCGGCGGCCGCCCTGGCCTCCGCGGGCATCCTGCGGGCCGGCCCGCGCGACGCGCCGGGCGCCTGGGCCGAGGACCGGACGCCTGGCCCCGGCGGCGCCCTCACATCGGCCGCGCGGGACGCAGGAT
>CAXSEX010000054.1:8927-15237 GCA_964236415.1 uncultured Acetobacteraceae bacterium
CGGCCAGCACCATGGCGGCCACGTCCTCGGACCGGAGCAGCGCGTCGGGGTTGCGCTGGCGGCCCTCGGCCGCCAGCACGGCGTCCTGCATGGGCGTGTCGGTGCGCCCGGGAAAGACGCTGAGCACGCGCACCCCGTCGGCGTTGACCTCCTGCCGAAGCACGTCCGTCGCCGCCCGCAGCGCGTGCTTGGTCGCGACGTAGGCACCCGCGCCCGGCGCCGAGCGCAGCGCGGCGGTTGAGTTGACGAACACCACCTGTCCGCGCGCCGCGCGCAAGGCGGGAAGGCAAGCGGCGGTCAGAAGCATCGGCGCGCGGACGTTGACCGCTTCCAGCGCCGTCCAGTCGGCGTCCGTGGTGCGTTCCATCGGCCCATACCGGAACTCGCCGGCGCTGTGGACCAGGACGTGCAGCGCCGGGGGCAGCGCGGCGGTCACGGCGGCCACGCCCTCGGCCGTCGCCACGTCGGACGGCAGCACGCGCGCCATGCTGCCCGCCTCGGCCGCCGCTTCCCGCAGCAGATGCTCCCGCCGGCCGACGAGCAGAACCGACATGCCCTGCGCCGCCAGCCGGCACGCGATGGCCCGGCCGATGCCGCTGCCCGCGCCGGTGACGAGGGCAACGCCACCCGTCAGCACGTCCTCATCCCCCTTGTCCCCCGCGCTCATCGCCTGCAACTCCCACGATCATCTCCGCCGGACGGCGGTTTGGCTTGGGGGCGGAGCACGTCGGCCAGACCGGCCGTGCCCGTGCCGCGGGCCTGCCCCGGCCTTGTCAAGCTGGGCTTCCAGCAAGGGCCTGCCGGGCGGACCAGCGCAGGTCCGGCGAAAGCCGCCCCGCCTCGATGTGCCCGGACAGCACCCGCAGCCGCATCAGGGCGGACTCGCGGAAAGCGGGATCGGCGAAGCCCACGGCGCGCATCCCGTCCGCCAGCCCCTTGATCGTGCCCGTCAGCGTTTCGCGCGGCTGGTGGTCCGGCGCCAACGTGCGGAACAGCGAGAAATCGACGCGGTAGGACCGGTTGTCGGGGAGCGCGGCCGGGTTGATGCTCACCTCCGTGCCGGGCACCTCGCGGGCGACGGCCTCGGCGAGGTCGCGGACGCGGTGGTTCCAATCATCCGCGCCGGCGTTGACGGCCAGGAACTGCCCGCCCGCGTCGGGCTGCCGGAGCGCGGCCCACTCGACCGCGCGCGCCATGTCGGCCACCGCGATCAGCGGCCGCCAGGGCGTCCCGTCGCTGAGCACCGTGACGCGGCCGGAAACAAGCGCCCCGGCGACGAAATCGTTCAGGACGAGGTCCAGGCGCAGCCGGTCGGACATGCCGCAAGCGGTGGCGAAGCGCAGGCAGGTCACGGTCATGCTGCCGAGGTCCGTTTGCCGCAGCCCTTCCTCCGCGCCGATCTTCGACCGCGCGTAGGCGGTGAGGGGGTTCAAGGCGTCGCCCTCGCGCCGGGGCGGCCCATCGGCGGCCAGGCCATACACGCTGCAACTGGATGCGAACACGAAGGCGCGCACCCCCGCCAAGCCGGCCCGCCGCGCCAGGTCGAGGCTGGCACCCCGGTTGATCTCGTCCGTCACCGCCTCGAAGCGGTTCCCCATCGGGTCGTTCGAGATGGCGGCGAGGTGCACCACGACGTCGGTTCCGCGCAGCAGCGTCTCGGGCGGGTCGCGCGTGTCGCCGAAGTACTGGGCAGACAGGTGCCGGGCTTCCGGCAGCGGGCCGGGCACGGTGAGGCAGTGGGCAAACAGCCCGCTGTCGAACCCCACGATCTCCGCCTGCGGAAACCGTTCCCGCAGGTGCCGGACCACCACCGGGCCGACATAGCCCATGTTGCCTGTCACGAGGATGCGCATGTCTCGGTTTCCGTTCATCTTGGTGGGTGGTGGGAGCACGGCGCGCTGCTGCGAACTTGCCTCGCGCGCTCCGGCCCGCGTTGGGCGCCGGCCCGTCCGCGGAAACGTCCTGCTCGGCATGGTCCCATAAGCCCCAAGTTCCGTTCCACGGCAAGAACACGCCACGGCCGTTTATGGTCTATGCCTTCGCGCGCAAGAACCACCCGGCCCTGGCGCCGCGGGGTCGTCGTGCAATGCGGGCATGGCCCATCACAGCGGGACGGACGGCCCTGCGATGCCTGTGGCTGCATCCCGGTCCATGCCGACCGGGCACGCTTCCGGCGCGAAGCGACGCGGCGGCGCACCCTGGTGCAGGCAGCCCCTCCCCGATCCGCAAGAGTTCCTTGCAAGCGTTGTTCGATTTCAACCTTTGCGAGCAAGATACGCCATGCGGGCGCGAGGTGCCAGCGGGGGCGGCGCACCGGAACTATTGACTAATGCTGGAATTGCTCCAGTGTCTAAGCACCGCTGATGCTGCATCCTTCCACGCACGGCCGCATTTTAAGGATGGCCGTAACGTTCCATTTTCAAATTGTTGCTCTCTGCGATTGCAATGCTTTGTAGTCCGCAGCTTGTCTGTCTGGCGATAGATTGGCTTGTGTGTGCCCATGTATCGAGTTGCCTAACTTTGATTGTTGCTTAATTCACCATGCACCTGTTGCCCGACATTTTTGACGATTGAAGCGTGTGCGATGCTGTTGGGTCAAATAAGGCAAGAAGTTATGATGCTGGTTTCTGGGCGTGCGGGACAGTCCCATAGGTTTGCGCTTCACAAGTGCATGGCGTCGGGACCCGTCGATCTCCATAGCTTTGATCAAGGACCACGGGCTGAAACCTGCGTCCTTGGCCTGGCTTGAAGGAAACTCCCTTGTCTGCGCCGCCTGATCCCAGCATCGCGAGAGCATCGCCGACCATCCTGACGATGAACCGGGTCGGTTTCCTGGGCGGGGTCGAGCGCATCATCGTCGGCTGCGCGGATGCGGCGCGCGCAGGCGGCTTCCGCCCGGTCATCGCCTGCCCTGCGCCAGGCGCGCTGGCGAGCGCAGCCGAGCAGCGCGGCCACCGCGTGATCCCCACCCTGGTCAACCGCGGCAAGTCCACGGTCTCGCCCGTGAAGCTGCTGCGCCTTGCGACCTCACTGCACGCCAGCCGCCAAAGGGCTGTCGAGATCGCGCGGGCCGAACGGGCGTCGGTCCTGCACACGCACCATCCCGTCAGCGCGCTGCTTGCAACGGCCGCGGCGTCCCGCTTGAGGCTGCCGCTGATCTGGCACGCGCACGAAACGCTTCCGCTGCGGCCGCAATACCGCCTGCTCGGCCGCTTCCTCATCCCCCGCTGCGCCCTTTACGCAGCCTGCTCGGGCGCGTCGCGGGACATGCTGCTGCACCTTGGAGCGCCGCCGGATCGCGTGCGCCTGATCTACAACGCCGTCGATCCCGCCTTCATGGGTTCCCCGGCCCCGGCGGACGACGTGCGGGCCATCCCGGGGCCGCATGTCGGCCTGTTCGGCGTCTTAGAGCCGCGCAACGGCCAAGAAGCGTTCCTGCGTGCGGCGGCGATGCTCGCGCGGCATCCCACCGCGCAGTTCTGGATCGTGGGTCCGCTCAGTGATCCCGACAATGCTGGCTACGTGAGGCGCCTGCGCGCCCTGGCCGCGGAGAGCGGCTTGGCGGAGCGCGTCCATTTCACCGGGTTCCGCGACGACATCCCGCGGCTGATGGCCGGAATGGACGCCGTGGTGCTGGCATCAACCGGCTTTGAGTCGTTGCCCATGGTGCTGCTGGAGGCCGGCGCTCTCGGGCGGCGCATCGTCGCCGCCGACGTCGGCGGAGTCCGCGAGATCGTCCGTCACGGCGAAACAGGCCATGTCGTGGGCCACGCAACCCCGGCGCTGCTGGCCGGGGCGATCGAGCATGTCCTGGGGTCCGGGGGCGCCGGCCTTGCCGCCGCCGCGCGTGCGGACGTGGCGGCACGCTTCAGCCAAGCACGCTTCGCGGATGACATCGCCGCGCTTTACGGCCAAGCCCTTGGGCGGCCCGCGCGCGCCGTCCTGGCTGGCACCCCACCTTCAGCTTGGGAGTCGGTTGCATGAAGGTTGCAATTGTCCACGATTACTTGAACCAGTACGGCGGCGCCGAACGTGTGTTGGAAGAGATCCGCGCCGTGTATCCGGATGCGGATGTCAAGACGGCCATCTACGATCCACGACGCATGCCGCCCGCCTACCGCGACTGGAAGATCGAGACCAGCTGGCTGGACCACATGCCGCTGGCGAGCCAGAAGCACCGCTGGTTCCTGCCCATCTACCCGCAGGTGTTCGAGTCCTTCGACCTTTCGGGTTACGACCTCGTCCTCACAAGTTCCAGCGGCTTCGCCCACGGCGTCGTCACCAGCACCAATGCCTGCAACGTCTGCTACTGCCATTCTCCGCCCCGCTTCCTTTGGGATTACCACAGCTACGTCCGCCAGGAGAAAGTCGGACGTGTGCAGCAGGCTTTGCTCTCGCCCCAGTTGCTGCGCTTGCGGCAGTGGGACCGGATCAGCGCCGAGCGGACCCAGGCTTGGATCAGCACCAGCCAGGTGGTGAGCGACCGGATACGGTGCTTCTACGGCAAGGAAAGCGCCATCATCCCGCCGCCGGTCAACGTGGGCCGTTTCGACGTGGGGCGCGGCCGTGGCGAGCATTACCTGATGCTGATGCGCATGGTCGGGTGGAAGCGCCCGGACATCGTGGTGGAAGCGTGCACGCGGCGGAACCTGCCGCTCGTCGTGGCCGGGGACGGCCGCGCGTTGCAGGCGCTGCGCAAGATCGCGGGGCCGACGGTCCGCTTCGTCGGCCGGGTGAACGACGAGCAGATGCGCAGCCTTTACCGGGACTGCAAAGCATTGATCCTTCCCAGCGAGGAGGATTTCGGCATCACCCCGCTTGAGGCCATGGCAGCCGGGCGGCCGGTCATCGCATACGGGCGCGGCGGCGTCCTGGACACGGTGCGCCCGGGCGTGACCGGGGTGTTCTTCAACAAGCAGACGGCGGACTCCGTCGTGGAGGCGATCGAGCTCTTCGAGCAAAGCCGTTTCGACATCGATGCCATCCGCCACCATGCCGAAGGTTTCGACAGCTCGGTGTTCCGCGCCAGGCTGAGCGCATTCGTCGATGACCAGCTCAGGGCGCGGCGTGGGGCGAGGCAGCCGCAGCCGGCCCTTGCATTGGCCGGGGACTAGGGATGGCGCCGCACCGCCCACCCGCCCTGGTCTTCATGTGGGAGCACTTCAGCGCCTACCACGTTGACAGGCTGGAGGCCGCGGCCCGGGCTTTTCGCGGCCTCTACACCGTGGTCGGCATCGAGGTTGCAGCCCGCAGCCGGACCTACGCCTGGAAGCCGGTCAAGAGCGACGACTCCTTCGAGCGCCACACGCTGTTCCCGGACGGCGTGGCAGAAGAGATCCCGCCGTGGCGCAAGCTGCGGGGCTTCCTGCGGGTGCTCGGGCGCTACAGGCCGGTCGGGGTGTTCCTTTGCAACCAGGACCAGCCCGAGATCCTCGCGTCCTGCGCGCTGCTGTGGCTGCGCGGCATCCATGCCTATGCGATGTTGGATGCCAAGTTCGACGACACGCCGCGCAGGGTGTTGAAGGAAGCGGCAAAGCAGTTCGTGCTCCGCCTTTATCGCGGCGCCCTGGTTGCCGGCCAGCGGCACCGCGACTACTACCGCTTCCTCGGCATGCCGCCGGCATGGGCGAAAACGGCATACGACACCGTGTCGGTCGAGCGGGTTCGGCGCCAAGCCGGCACAGACCTGGCACCCGGCGGCAAGCCGCACGGCCAGCGCGACTTCGTCGTGGTCGCCCGTTTCGTCCCAAAGAAGAACATCCAAACCGCGATCCGCGCCTACGCCCGCTTCCGGGACATCTGCCCGGGCGCCCCCCAGCGTCTGCTGCTGTCCGGGTCCGGGGTGCTTGAAGCCGAGTACCGGGCGCTGATCGCCGAGCTGGGCATCGATGGCGTGGTGTTCTGCGGTTTCCTGGACGCCGACGCGGTCGCCCGCATCGTCGCCGACGCCATGGCGCTGCTGCTGCCGAGCGTGGAAGAGCAATGGGGACTGGTGGTCAACGAAGCCGTCGCCCTCGGCATTCCCGTGCTGTGCTCGGACAACGTTGGCGCGCGCGACACCTTGGTGCGGAGCGGGGTGAACGGCTTCGTGCTTGAGGCTGGAAATCCCGAAGGCTTCGCTGCCTGCATGGCTCTGCTGGCACGCGATCCCGGGCTGTGGCGGCGCATGTCGCTGGCCAGCCATGCCCTGGCGCCGCTCGGCGACGTGGTGGAGTTCGTGCGCGGCGTATCGGAGTTGGTGCAGCCGGGTGAGCGGTTCCATAGATTTCGCGCCGGGGCTGCTGGGCAGCGTGAACTGGCCTAAGCATCA
>CAXSEX010000055.1:0-3139 GCA_964236415.1 uncultured Acetobacteraceae bacterium
CCATCACCCTGGACGGCGCAACCGGCGAGGTGTTCGTGGGCGCGGTCGCGATGATCGAGCCGAGCCTGTCCGGCGATTTCGCGAAGCTGATGGGCTGGGCGGACGACGTGCGCCGCCTGGTGGTGCGGACCAACGCGGAAACCCCGCTCGACGCGGAGACCGCGCGCAAGTTCGGCGCGGAGGGCATCGGCCTGTGCCGGACCGAGCACATGTTCTTCGACCCCGAGCGCATCGGCGCGGTGCGGCAGATGATCATGTCCACGGACGAGGCCGGGCGCCGGGCCGCGCTCGGCCGCCTGCTGCCGTTCCAGCGGGAGGATTTCGTCAAGCTGTTCCGCATCATGGCGGGCCTGCCGGTGACGATCCGCCTCTTGGACCCGCCGCTGCACGAGTTCCTGCCGCACCAGGAGGGCGAGCTGGCCGAGGTGGCCGACGCGCTCGGCATGGACATGGCGCAGGTGCGCCGGCGCATGGCCGAATTGTCGGAGGCGAACCCCATGCTCGGCCACCGCGGCTGCCGCCTCGGCATCAGCTACCCCGAGATCTACCAGATGCAGGCCCGCGCCATCTTCGAGGGCGCGGTCGCGGCGGCGAAGGAAACCGGGCTGGCGCCGGTGCCGGAGATCATGATCCCCTTGGTCGGTTCGCGGCGCGAGCTGGAGATCACCCGCGCCCAGGTGGACGGCGTGGCGGCGGCGGTGTTCAAGGAGCAGGGGCAGACGATCGAGTACCTGGTCGGCACCATGATCGAGTTGCCGCGCGCCGCCATCGTCGCGGACAAGATCGCGGAGATCGCGGACTTCTTCTCCTTCGGCACCAACGACCTGACGCAGACGGTGTTCGGCTTGTCGCGCGACGACGCCGGGCGATTCCTGCCGGCCTATGTGGAGGCCGGGATCTTTCCGAAGGACCCCTTCGTGTCTATTGACGTGGAGGGCGTCGGCGCCATGGTGCGCATGGCCGCCGAGAAGGGGCGGGCGACCAAGAACGGCCTCAAGATGGGCATCTGCGGCGAGCACGGCGGCGACCCGGCGAGCATTTCCTTCTGCGAGGAGGTTGGGCTGGATTACGTGTCGTGCAGCCCGTACCGGGTGCCGGTGGCGCGGCTGGCGGCGGCGCAGGCGGCGTTGGGGGTTGGGGGGGACCGGACGGCTTAGCACCACCTGGGCATTTTCAAGCTTGCCGGCCAGCCACCTCGCCCTGCGCCTGCTGGTGGACGGCAAGGGCCTCAAGCTCCGCGGCGCGGGCGAGTGGCTGGTCGGGAGGCGCGGCGCCAAGACGCGCCGGTCCTGGCGCACGTTGCGCATCGGCATGGACGCCGACACTGGGCAGATCGTGGCAGTGGCGCTGACCCGGAAGGAGGTCGACGACGGCTCCCAAGCGGGTCCCTTGCTCGACCAGATGGCGGGCGAGGCCGCGTCGTTCACCGCCGATGGCGCCTACGGCCAGGACAGCGTGTCCGCAATAAGGAGGAGTGAGGTGCGGTGAGCGGATGCAAGCCGTCCGCTGCTTTCAACCTAATGTTTTCCAGAAACATGACAGCCACGCGACATGTGGAAGGACTCCAATGCCTAGTTTGTTCAACCCCATCCGCCTTGGCGCCATCGCGGCGCCGAACCGTATTGTCATGGCGCCGCTGACCCGGGGGCGGGCCACGCGGGAGCACGTTCCGACGCCTTTGATGGCCGAGTATTACGCCCAGCGGGCCGGCGCCGGCCTGATCATTTCCGAAGCCACCGGCATCAGTCGGCAATGCCTGGGCTGGCCGTATGCGCCGGGCCTGTGGAACGCGGAGCAGGTTGCCGCCTGGCGGCCCGTCACAGCGGCGGTCCACCAAGCCGGTGGGCGCATCGCGGCCCAGCTTTGGCACATGGGGCAGCTGGTGCATCCGGACTTCCTGGGCGGCCAGCAGCCGGTCGCCGCGTCTGCCACCACGGCGCCGGACGCGGCCCATACCTATGATGGCAAGAAGCCGTACCACCAGGCACGGGCGCTGCGGCTGGATGAGATACCGGTCCTGCTCGATGATTATCGCCGGGCCGCCCGCCATGCGCTCGATGCAGGGTTCGATGGCGTGCAGATCCATGCCGCCAATGGCTACCTGATCGACGAGTTCCTGCGCGACGGCACCAATCACCGGACCGACGCCTATGGTGGCCCGGTGGAGAACCGCGTCCGCCTGCTGCGGGAGGTCGTGCAGGCAGTGGCCGAGACGGTGGGCGCCGACCGGACCGGCGTGCGGCTGTCGCCGAACGGTGCCATTCAGGGCTGCAACGACAGCGACCCTGCGCTCTTGTTCGTGGCGGCCGCAGAAGTGCTGCAGGAAGCCGGCGTCGCCTACCTGGAAATGCGGGAGCCTGGAGAAGGCGGCACGTTCGGAAAGCCCGACCATCCCCCGATCGCCCCGGCAATGCGCCGGGGCTTCACCGGCCCCATGATCCTCAACTCCGACTATGACCCGGCAGGCGCCGTCGCGGCGATGGCAGACGGCAAGGCGGACGCAATCGCGTTCGGCCGGCCGTTCATTGCAAACCCTGACCTGCCGCAACGGATCGCCAACGGCGTGCCGCTCGCCAAGGATGTGGCCCGCACCTGGTACAGCCAGGGTCGGGAGGGCTACGTGGACTACCCGGCCGCCGCCTGACATCGACCTGCCGGGCAGCTGCCAGATCGGCTGCCCGGCGGCTCGTGGCCGCAGGATTTTGGTGAAGCCGTGCGTCCATGTGCGGCCGGGCTACCGGAGAGGGAACCCAGTCGCACCAACGCATCCCTGGCCCAGAGCGGCCTGCCCGGTTTGGAGCAACTGGCAGCGATAACCGGACGTTCATTGATGGTCGGGTAAGCGGCAATCTGCTCTGGTCTAGTGGGTCCGATGGGGCGTCAGCGGCCGCCCGACACGGTCATGACGCTGCCGGTCATGTAGGCGGCGGCCGGAGACAGCAGGAAGGCGACCGCCTCTGCGATGTCCTCGGGTTGACCAAGCCGTCCCATGGGGATGCCGCCCTTGGCGCTTTCGGCCAGCGTCGGGCTGACCATGTCGGTCTGGATCAGGCCGGGGGAGACGGCGTTGACGCGGATGCCCTCAAGAGCGACCTCGTTGGCGACGCCGCGGGTGAAGGTCTCGATGGCGCCCTTGGTG
>CAXSEX010000055.1:3149-15200 GCA_964236415.1 uncultured Acetobacteraceae bacterium
CGTAGGGAATGATGCCGGGGAGGCCGCCGGTGCGGGCCGCGACGGAGGCGAGGTTGACAATCGCGCCGCCCGGTCCGCCGTGCCGGGTCGACAGGCGGCGGATGGCGGCGCCGGTGCAGAGCATGGTGCCCACGACGTTGACGGCGAAGAGGCGGGTGAGGTCGGCTGCCTGCTGCTCGGCGACCCGGGCCTGCGTGCCGGTGATGCCCGCGTTGTTGACGAGGCCGGCGAGCGGGCCAAGTGCCGCGACAGCGTTTTCGAACAGCCCCTCGGTGGCGGCTGGATCGCCGACGTCGCCCTGGATCGTCTCGGCGATGCCCCCGGCCGTGCGGATGGCCGCGACCACGGCGGCGGCGGCCTCGGCGTTGCCGGCGTAGTTGACTGCGACGGGGTGGCCGAGGCTGCCGAGCTTGCGGGCCACTGCGGCACCGATGCCACGGCCGCCGCCGGTAACGAGGATCATGCCGGGTGGTGACATCATGCGCTCCGTTCGTGGGCCGCTCACGTATGCCTGGGGCCGGCCGCCATCGCCAGGGCTCCTGCCCTATCTTTTCAGCTTTGGACCACCGCGGTGATCGCGACGTTGGGCGCGGCGAGCGGGACGCCGTCGCGAGCCGGGATGGACAGGCCGAGCTGGACGCTGGCCAGTGACGCGGCAAGCTCTGCGTCTGTTGCATCTTTTCGACATGGATGAGCTGCGCACCGCGCTGGACGCGGCGACCCGCGACGGGAACTGGCCGGGAGCGGGATGGCGGCTTTCGGCATTCAGCACGGAAAAGCTGAAGCCGATCTCGATTTTGTATCCGAGCCGCTGCCAACTCTCCCTAGGAGTGCGTGTTTTCATCGACCGGACCGTCGAGGTGCTCAGCTTCTATCTAAACCAAATCGCATGACGGAGACTCGCGCGATCTTCCTGAAAACCCCTTTAGGAAACAATACTGGATTTTTCACTGAAATCCTTTCGCGCCTGTTCGATTGCTGGCCAGCTTGATCTGATCCAGTCTGTAAAAACTTTCAGGGGGGCAACATACTTCTTCCAAGTTGGCTCAGCTCATACTCGACGCGAGGTGGAACCTCGGGAAAGTAGTGGCGCAGCACCAAGCCATTCCGCTCAAGGTTTCTCAGCGTGAGCGTCAGCATACGCTGGGATATCCCCTGCACACCGTTCTTGATTTCCGAAAACCGCAGGCGGTTGTCCGGGGCCAATGACATCAAAGATACAACAAGGATAGTCCATTTGTCGCCAAGACGGGTCAGCACGTCATGCGGTGCGCAGGGCGTCAGTTGGATTCCGCGCGGTGTGACGACGTGAGGCCGTCCGTCCATTATCGACGGCAAAAGTTCTCTCCATGTAACCGGCGCACAGGTTTGTGCCGTCTTGCGGCGTCTTCCTACCGGCATAACCTCACAGCCATCAATGGTTATCTAAAGGAACTCATGTGATGGCGAGCGAAAAGACGGTGCTGGTGTTCGGCGCGACGGGACAGCAGGGAGGCGCTGTCGCCAATGCCTTGCGCGCGAGCGGATGGCGAGTAAGGGCCTTGGTGCGCGACGCAGGCAGCGATAAGGCTCGGTCGCTCCTGGCTAAGGGCATTGAACTTGTTCGAGGAGACTTAGCCGACACGCCATCAATTCTGGCCGCCATGGAGGGGAGCTATGGCGTTTTCAGCGTGCAGCCCAGCTCGGGACAGGGCGCCGTTTACGGCGTTTCCGATGAGGACGAAATCCGGTACGGCTCGGCCGTCGCCGATGCCGCAGCCGCCAGTGGCGTCGAGCATCTCGTCTATAGTTCGGTGAACGCAGCCGGCTCGACCAAGACCGGCATGGGGCACTTCGACAGCAAGTCCGCGATCGAAGCTCATATCCATGAACTGAGCATTCGGAGCACCATCATTCGGCCGAGCGCGTTCATGGAGATCCTGATGCTGCCAGGCAGGGGACTCGATCAGGGTATGTTCAACTCCGTCCAGCGGCCGGACCAACCCATGCAGTTCATCGCGGTCGAGGACATAGGCAAGATCGTTGCGGCCATCTTTGCCGATCCCGGCAAGTTCGCAGCCCGAACCATCGAGATTGCCGGCGACGCGGTGACCGGGAAGCAGCTGCAAGACAAGCTGAGCCGCGCCGCGGGCAAGCCGATCAGCTACCATCGCCTCCCGGACAGCGTGCTCGAACAGGACGCTTTCATTGGGGGCCTGGCCCGGCTCGTCGACAATGGTCGGCTTGCCGGCAATGCCGACATCGATTTCCTGCGGCAAGAGTTCCCCGGCCTGCTGAGTATGGATCAATGGCTTTCGGGAGCCGGCAAGCCGCTTCTCCAGGCCGCAATCCAAGCTGAGGGCGCAACTCTCACTTATCGCTGAGTCGCCAGGCCCAAGCGCGGTTTTTCCGCTGGCCGAGGCATGTCTCCATGCCTCGGCCGGCATGCCACGCAACATGGCGGCCTTGCCCGCTTTCCTGAGATGCCCGAAACCAGCGGAATGACCGAGATGGGCGCAAATCAGCCGTTCACGGCGTGAGCCTTCCACCCTTGCTACCCCGGCCGGCCGTTCAACAAAGCCGCCCGCCTCACTCCAAACCAACAGCCGTCAAATCCACAAACCAGCTCTGCACCGGCACAAACCCGCGCACCCGCTTGCTCATGGCCCGCGGGTTCAGGTCGTGCACGATGTAAAGCCAAGGCGGGTCATCCACCATGCGCTCATGGGCACGCTGGAACGCGGCGCCGATGCTGCCCGGGTCGGTCGCGTTCGAAAGCTGGGCAAGGGCCTGCTCGAACTGCTCGTCTTTCCAGTGCTCCCAATTGAACCCGGCGGGCGAAAAGCTGCTGGCGGCGAAGTAGCGGGCCATGACGCCGACATCCGATGACGGCGAGGACACGTTGAGCGCGACGGCGCCTTGCAGGCCGGGCGCGTCGGGCGGCTGGCGGCTGGCAGTGAGCAGGACCTGCCACTCGACGACGTTGAACTCCACCTTTACGCCGCAGGCGGTCTGCAGGTTCTCCTGCAGGAACTCGTTCATCGGCAGCGGGACCATCTGGCCGCTGCCGGAGTTGGAGATCATGACCTTGAAACCGAGGGGCTTCGCGGCGCCGTAGCCGGCCTCGGCGAGCAGGGCCTTGCCCTTCGCCGGGTCGAAGCCGTAGCGGTTCTGCGGATGGCCGAAATTGGGGTCGCCCGGCTTCAGCCACCCGACCGCAGGCTCGGCGGTGCTGTTCAGCAGGCTGACCAGGCCGTCGCGGTCGATGCAGTAGTTCAGCGCCTGGCGCACACGCACATCGGCAAGCGGGCTGCCCTCGCCCAAGCCGTAGAACCAGGGCCAGACATGCGGGTAGGAGCCGGTGGTGACGGTGAAGCCGGCCTGCTTGAGGCTGTCGATGCCGTCGGGCGGGGGCACCTCGATCCAATCGACCTGGCCGCTGCGGAGTGCTGCGAGGCGGGTGTTCGCCTCGGGGATCGGCCGCAGCAGGATTTTTGCCACCTTCGCCTTGTGCGCCGGGTCCCAGTAGGCGTCGTTGCGGGCCAGGGTGACGGATTGGCGGGACGCGACGGATTCGATCCGGAACGGGCCGGTGCCGGCCGCCGGGAGCAGAGCGACCCGGCCCCAGTCGTGCCCAGCCTTTTCAAAGGAGTTGGGCGAGGTGAACAGGATATACACGGCCTGATACGGGAAGTAGGAGGCCGGGGTCTTGGTGGTGATGGCGACGGTGCTGTCGTCGATCTTGCGGTAGGTGTCCATGGTGGGGACGCGGGCGCGCATGAGGCCTGACCCGGCGGCTTCGAACTGCGGGCTGTCGGACTTGAAGAAGCGGTCGAGGTTCCAGATCACGGCGTCGGCGTCGAGCCGGGTCCCGTCATGGAACACGACGCCGGGGCGAAGGTGGAAGATCCAGGTCTTCTTGTCGTCCGCGGCCTGTTCCCAGGCGGTGGCGAGGCCGGGGCGCAGGGTGGCGGGCTTGCCGGTGGGGGACAGGTTCCACAGCACCAGGCCCTCGAACGCCGGGTAGCCGAGGAAGCGGACGCCCTCGAAGCCGTTGTTGGGCGCGCCGGTGGTGGTGGGGATGTCGGTCGCGGTCATGGCGATGCGCAGCGTGTCGTCGGCCGCTTGGGCCGTCGTCGCGGCGGCAGCCAGGAAGGCGGTGAGCAGGGCTTTGCGCATGGAGGTCCTGATGATGTGCAGCGTTCAAAAGAAAGATCAGCCGGCCTCGACCGGGGTGAGGTCCTGAAACCAGCTCTGGGCCTCGACGTAGCCCTTCACCTTCGGTCCAAGGGCGCGGGGGTTGAGGTCGTGGACGACCCAGATCCACATCACCTGATCGACCAGGTAGGTGTGCAGTTCGGCCAAGATCCTGTCCTGCTCGGCGGGCACGAAGGCCAGCTTGGCCTTTTGGCAGAGCGCGTCGGCCACCGGGTCGCTGAAGCCGCCCCAGTTGTAGCCTGCGGGCGGCTTCATGGTGGACCAGGCGGCGTTCACCAGCCCGATGTCCGGGTCCCAGAAGCCCCAGCTGTTGTTGAGGCCGTCGATGGCTTTGTTTTCCGGCGCCGCCGACCCGGCGCGGCGCTTGGCCCGCAGCGCCTCCCATTCCATGACCTGGAATTGCAGGTCCACCCCGACCTCCCCGTAGTTCTGCTGGATGAAGTCGTTCATCGCCTGCGGCTGCATCTGGCCGGAGCCGGCGGTGGAGATGGCGAAGGTGATCTTGAGGCGCTTGCCGGGGCCATACCCGGCCTCGGCCAGCAGCGCCTTGGCTGCCGCCGGGTCGTAGGCCAGGTCGAAGCCGGGCTTGCCGAACCAGGGATGGCCTGGATAGACCATCCCCTTCGCCGGCATGGCCAGGCCGCCGAGCAGGCCGACCAGGCCGTCGCGGTCGATGGCGAGGTTCAGCGCCTTGCGCACCCGAATGTCGCGCATGGCCGAGCCTTCGTTGAAGTTCAGGATGTAGGGCCAGATGTGCGGGTACTTGTTGGTGACGACCTGCATGCCGGAGGCTTTCAGGCGGTCCACGGCGTCGGGCGGCGGCGCCTCGATCCAATCGACCTGGCCGGACAGCAGGGCGGCGACGCGGGTGTTCGCGTCGGGCACGGGCAGCAGGACCTGGCGGTCGGACTTCGGGATGCGGTCCTTGTCCCAATAGGCGGCGTTGCGGACCAGCTCCACCCGGGTGCGCGGCGTCAGGCGGTCGAGGACCCAAGGGCCGGTGCCGACGGGCTGCAGGGCGACCTTGTTCCAGTCGCGCCCCTGCTTCTCCCAATTCGCCGGGCCGGACATGGTGATGTTGGCAAGCTGGTAAGGGATCACGGCGTCGGCGCGCTTGGCGGTGAGCTCGACGGTCATGTCGTCGATCTTGCGCCAGGAGGCGAGGGGGGCGACGTAGGTGGCGCCCTGCGCCGCCTGGGCCGGGTCGAACTGTGGGCTGTCCTTGCGGGCGAGCTTGTCGAGGTTGAACAGCACGGCGTCGGCGTTGAAAGCCGTCCCGTCATGGAAGGCGACGCCCGGGCGCAGGCGGAACGTCCAGATGAGCTGCGTCTCGGCATCCACGGACCAGGACACGGCGAGGCCGGGGCGCAGGGTGGCGAGGGCGTCGCGCTTCGACAGGTCCCAGTTGATGAGGGCGTCATAGACCTGGTAGCCGATGAAGCGCTGGCCTTCGCCGCCTTGGCTGGGCTGGCCACTGGTCAGCGGGATGTCGGCAAGCGTCATGGCGACGCGGAGGACCTTCTCAGGGGCGGCCGCGGCCCGGCCCATGGGCAGCACGGCCAGCGGAGGTCAGCACGGTCCGGCGCTGCAGGGTCATCGTGTCTTCCATCGTGCCGGGGGTGGGCGGAGGGCTGCTCAGGCTGCGGCCTCGTTGCGTCGGAGGTCCGGCGCCGTGTCGATGATGGGCGCGATCGTGCGCGCGATGGCGAGCAGGGCCGCGTCTCCGAAGCGGGGACCGACCGCCTGCAGGCCGAGAGGGAGGCCCTTCGGGCCGCGGCCGGCGGGGATGGCGACGCAGGGCACGTGCAGCAGCGTCCAGCTTTTGTTGAAGATATGGTCGCCGGTGGTGTGCAGGCCCTCCGGCGCTTCGCCCGGCGAGGCGGGCGTGAGCACGACATCGAGCGTGCCGTCGAACAGGCGGTCGAAGCGGGGGCGCATGGCGTCGGCCACGGCATAGGCTTGCAGCATCCGGCCCGGGGTGATCTGCCGCGCGTTCTCCACCCTGTCGCGGAAGTCCTGGGCCAGGAGGTGGTGGGCGCCCAGGTAGTCAGGCAGGAAGGCGGCCCGGCCCTCGCCGTGCATGATGGTTTCCTGGGCGGGGGCCAGGCCGTCGAAGCCGTCGGGGAGCGCCAGTTCGGTCACGATGGCCCCGGCCTGCTCCAGGCGGCGCCCGGCGGCGTGCAGGGCGTCCTGCATCGCCGGCTCCGCATGCGGCCATTGCGGGCTTTCGCTCAGGCCGACGCGCAATCCCTGGACGCTGCGGCGGGCAAGGCCGCCGATGCCCCAAAGGCGGAAGGCTTCGGCCATCAGGATGAGGTCGTCAACCGACCGGCCATACCAGCCGATGGTGTCGAGGGTTTCCGAGTACATCTTGGCGCCCTCGCGGCTGACGGCGCCATGGGTGGGTTTCAGGGCGTAGATGCCGTTGAACGAGGCCGGGCGAATGTGGGAGCCGCCGGTCTGGGTGCCGAAGGCCAGCGGGACCATGAAATCCCCGACCGCCGCGCCGGAGCCGGAGGAGGAGCCGCCGGGCGTGTGGGCGGGGTTCATGGGATGGCGGGTCGCGGCCTTGCGGCCGCCGGCGGCGAACTCCACCGTGTCGGTCTTGCCGAGGATGAGGGCGCCGGAGTGCCGGGCCACGGCAACGCAGGCGGCATCCCGCCCGCGGTAGCCCGGCTGGTGAAGGGGCGAGTTGTGGGTCGTGGGCATGTCCAAGGTGTCGATCACGTCCTTCACGCCGACGGGCAGCCCGTGCAAGGGTGATCGGCGAGGCATCTTGTCCAGTTCGCGTGCGTTCCGGAGGACCTGGCCGGGGTCGAGGTAAGACCAGGCGCGGACGGCAGGCTCGCGGGCAGCGATGCGGGCAAGGCACGAGCGGGCCAGTGCTTCGGCAGAAAGCGTCCCTTGCGCCAGGAGCGCCGACGCTTCAGCGGCGGTGAGGAAGCAAGGTTCCAGCATCTTTATCCGGCTTCCTTCTCGCGAGATGACGGCGTTGCACGGCATGGCTCCACGCGGTGCGGAACCAGTCATGCATACGTCTCATGCATACGTCATGCCAGGGGCTGGGAAATGGGGAACTCTGGGTGGCCGTCTTGACAGGACGCCCAATACACCGAAGCTTGAACAAACGGTCCCGCCGCTTGTGCGCAGAGGACCCGCGGGGAGCAAAGGTTGGGCGCTGGGCTGCTGATCGATGCGGAGGGCGTCGCCAAGAGCTTTGCCGGGGTGCGGGCGCTGCGCGACGGACGGCTGGCGCTGCGCCCCGGCACGGTGCACGCGCTGTGCGGCGGCAACGGCGCGGGCAAGAGCACCTTCCTCAACGTGCTCATGGGGCTGCTGCGCCGCGACGCCGGGCGCATCGCCGTCCGCGGGGAGGAAGTGAATTTCGCGACGCCCGCCCAGGCGCTCGCGGCGGGCATCGCCATCATCACGCAGGAACTCTCGCCCATCCCGGACATGACGGTGGCGGAGAACCTGTTCCTCGGGCGCGAGCCGCGGCGGCTCGGCTGCATCGTGGACCGCGCCGCCCTGAACCGCCGTGCGGCCGGGCTGCTGGACCGGCTGCGCTTCCGCATCGAGCCGACGGCCACGATGCGCAGCCTCAGCCTGGCGCAGACGCAGCTGGTCGAGATCGCCAAGGCGATCAGCCACGAGAGCACGGTCCTCATCATGGACGAGCCGACCTCGGCCATCGGCGAGGCGGAAACGGAGATCCTGTTCGACGCCATCCGCACGCTCACCGGGCACGGCGTCGGCATCATCTACGTGAGCCACCGGCTGACCGAGATTTTCACGATTGCCGACGACTACACCGTGTTCCGGGACGGCGGCTTCGTCGCCGCCGGGCGCGTCGCCGACATCGACCGGCCCGGCCTCGTGCGGCTCATCCTGGGCGCGGACGTGCGCGACGAGTACCGCGCCCACCCGACGCCGAGCGGGCCGCCCATGCTGGAGGTGGAGCGCCTCGGCCGGGACGGCTGGTTCGAGGACATCACGCTCGGCGTGCGCCGGGGCGAGGTGCTCGGCATTTACGGGCTGATGGGCGCGGGGCGCAGCGAGTTCCTGGAAACGGTGTACGGCCTCGCCCCCGCCAGCGGCGGCGCCATCCGCATCGACGGCCAGGCCGTCGCCATCACGCGCCCGGCCGACGCGCTGGGCGCCGGAATGGCGCTCGTGACCGAGGACCGCAAGGCGACCGGCCTCGTGATGACCGGCTCGGTGCGGGAAAACGCGGTGCTGTCCTGCCTCCCCCGCTTGTCCGCCGGGCCGTTCGTGTCCGACAGGCGGGAACGGGCGCAGGTGGGGCGCATGGTGGACCTGTTCCGCATCAAGGCGCGCTCGGTCGAGGCCCCGGTGCAGAGCCTGAGCGGGGGCAACCAGCAGAAGGTCGTGCTCGCCCGCTGCCTCGGCACCGAGCCGCGCATCCTGCTCTGCGACGAGCCGACCCGCGGCGTGGACGAGGGGGCGAAGCGGGAAGTGTACGCCTTCCTGTCGCGCTTCGTGGGGGAAGGGCGCTGCGTCGTCATGGTGTCGTCCGAACTGCCGGAGGTGATCGGCATGAGCGACCGGGTCGCGGTGTTCCGCCGTGGGCGGCTGGCGGGCGTGCTGGATGCGGCGGAAGCGTCGCAGGAACGCCTCATGCAGCTCGCGTCGTGAGCGGCCTGCTCGCCGCCAAGCCCGGCGGCCCCTCCCGGCCCGGCATCGTCCTCGGCCAGGCGCTGTCGCGCTACGGCATCGTCATCGCGTTCTTCGCGCTGTGCGCGGCGCTGAGCCTGCTCAACCCCTACTTCCTCACGCCGCTCAACATCACCAACGTGCTGCGCCAGGCCAGCATCAACGGCATCCTGGCCATCGGCCAGACCTTCGTGATCCTGACCGGCGGCATCGACCTGTCCGTCGGCTCGCTGCTGGCGGTGTGCGGCATCCTGGGCGCGTCGCTCGTGACCGGCGCGAACCCGGGCAGCCCGCTGGCCGCGGTGGCGCTCGGCATCGGCGTCGGGCTGGGGTTGGGCGCCGTCAACGGCGCGCTCGTCGCCCGGCTGCGCGTGCCGCCCTTCGTCGCGACGCTCGGCATGTTGAGCGTGGCGCGCGGCCTCACCTTCATCGCCAACGACGGGATGCCAGTGCCGCGGCTTTCGCCGGGCTTCCTCAAGCTGGGCCAGGGTTTCATCGCAGGCGTCCCGGTGCCGGTCGTGCTGTTCGGGACGACGGTTCTGGTGGCCTGGGCGGTGCTGCGCTTCACCACCTACGGCCGCTACGTGTACGCGACCGGCGGCAACGAGCGGAGCGCGCGGACCAGCGGCATCGGCACGCGCAAGATCATCTTCTCGGTGTATGCCATCTCGGGCGCGCTGGCCGGGCTGTCCGGCATGGTGCTGGCCGCGCGCACCACCTCGGCGCTGCCGCAGGCGGGCGTGAGCTACGAGCTGGACGCCATCGCCGCCGTGGTGATCGGCGGCACCAGCCTGACGGGAGGCGTCGGCAGCGTCGTGGGCACGCTGTTCGGGGCGCTCATCATCGCGGTGATCAACAACGGCCTCGACCTGATGGGCGTCTCCTCCTACTACCAGCAGGTGATCAAGGGCGCGATCATCGTGCTCGCGGTCCTGCTCGACACGTCCCGGCGAGGACGCGACTAGAAACAACATAGGGAGTTCGAACGATGATCCAGCGCAGGACGCTTCTCACCGGCACGGCAGCCGCCCTGGCCATGCCGGCCATCGCGCGTGCCCAGGCGGGCAAGAGTTACAAGGTCGGCGCCGCCGTGTACGGCCTCAAGGCGGAGTTCATGCAGCTTTGGGTCGGCGCCATCAAGGCGCACCCGGCCGTGCGCAGCGGCCAGGCGGCGATCACCGTGTTCGACGGGCAGTACGACGCGCTGACCCAGTCGAACCAGTTCGACAGCATGATCACCCAACGCTTCGACGCCATCATCTTCGTGCCGATCGACATCCAGGCCGGCGCGGACGCGGTGAAGAAGGCCAAGGCCGCCGGCATCCCGGTGGTCGGCTCCAACGCCCGCGTGGCCGGCAACGACCTGACCTCCTATGTCGGCTCCGACGACGTGAAGGCGGGCACGATGGAGGCGGAGGCCATCGTGAAGGCGATGGGCGGCAAGGGCAACGTGGTCATCATCGAGGGGCCGATCGGCCAAAGCGGCGAGATCGAGCGTGGCCGGGGCAACCGGCAGGTGCTTTCGGCGAACCCGGGGATGAAGATCCTGGAGCACAAGACCGCCAACTGGTCGCGCGCCGAGGCGCAGGCGCTGATGGAGAACTGGCTGACCGCGCATCCCGGCCAGATCGGGGGCGTCATCGGCCAGAACGACGAGATGGGCCTGGGCGCATTGCAGGCGATCAAGGCGGCCGGGCTTGACCCGAAGAAGCTTCCAGTCGTCGGCATCGACGGCGTGAGCGACGCGATCCTCGCGGTCAAGGCGGGCGAGATGATGAGCATCCTGCAGGACGCGAACGCGCAGGCGCAGGGCGCGCTCGACGTCGCGCTGCGGCACCTGGTGGGCGAAAGCTACCAGCCGATGGGCGAGGCGTGGAAGGAGTACGCGTCGCAGATGCCGTGGAACGGCGGGACGGCCACGGACTACAGCGTGCCCTGGACGCCGGTGACGCCCGAAAACGCCGACGCGCTGCTGGCCAAGCGGGCGAAGGCCTGACCGTACGGAACCGCCATGAACCTTGACGCCGCATTCGACTACACCGGCAAGGCCGCGCTCGTGACGGGAGGGGCTGCCGGCATCGGCGCTGCCATCGCCGCGGCCCTCGCCGCCCGCGGGGCCAAGGTCGCGCTGGTCGATCTGAACCCGGCGGCGCCGGAGCTGGCGCGCGCCCTGCCGCAAGGCGGGCACGTCGCCTGCGTCGCCGACATCACCCGGCCCGGCGAGGCCGGGCGCGCGGTGGCGGAGGCGGTGGGCGCGCTCGGCCGGCTCGACATCCTGGTGAACAGCGCGGGCATCGTCCGGCTTGCCGCGGCGGAGGCGGCCACCGACGAGGATTGGGACCTCACGATGGCGGTCAACCTGCGCGCGCCGTTCGCCATGGCGCGCGCCGCCTTTCCGGTCCTGCGCGACGCGGGCGCCGGGCGGGTCATCAACTTGGCCTCCCAAGCCGCCTTCGTCGCGCTGGACCGGCATCTGGCATACTGCACGAGCAAGGCCGGGCTGCTTGGGATGACCAAGGTGCTGGCGCTCGAATGGGCGGTCCATGGCATCACCGTCAACGCGATCTCCCCCACGGTTGTCGAGACCGAGCTGGGCCGCAAGGCGTGGGCCGGCGAGGTGGGCGAGGCGATGAAGCGCAAGATCCCCACAGGCCGGTTCGCGCAGCCGGAGGAGATCGCGCTGGCCGCGCTGTTCCTTGCCAGCGAGGGCGCGGGCATGATCACGGGGGCCAACCTCGTCATCGATGGCGGCTACACGATCCAATAAGGCGCGTGGCCCAATAAGGCATGCGGCGGGGTGCCGCGCTGTTCCTGAGAGACGCGGACGGCAAGCGGCCGATGCACGGGGATGACGAGCTGTCGCAGGCGGACCCGCATTTTTGCGACAACCTGCTGTTCCACTGCGGGCTGGGACACGTGAGTTGCGTCCAGGCCAGCGCGTTCGACGCAGCGGCTCCGGGCGCCACGCCGCTATCCGGCAAGCCATCCGCCATCCACGGCAAGCTCGGCGCCGGTGGTGAACGACGCGGCGTCGCTGGCCAGGTGAAGCGCCGCCTGCGCCACCTCGTCCGCCCGTCCGAACCGGCCCATGGGGTGACGCTGGCGGGACGCCTCGCGCGCGGCCTCCGGCGTGGCCGACCGGGCAAAGCTGCGGACCAGCAGCGGCGTCTCGATCGCGCC
>CAXSEX010000056.1:0-15066 GCA_964236415.1 uncultured Acetobacteraceae bacterium
CCGATCGGCACCAGCGCCTGCCGCGCGCCGAGCTGCGAGCGTGTGCGCGCCGGCGGGGGCGGCAGGCCCGCCCATGCGGCGGTTGGCAGCAGCAGCGCCCCCGCGCCCGCCAGGAGATCGCGACGATGCATTCAAAACCCCTCCGCGTCGTCGACCACAGCCACGACGTGCCAGGTATCCGCGTTGGGCGCGGTCCAAATCAGGCTGAGGCACCCGACAGCGGCATCCGCCGCGACGGCGAGCGTCCCCACCGTCCCCGTCGCCAGCGACACCGCGCCGCCCGACACCTTGAGGGCGGTGGTCGCGAGCGTCGTCGTGCGCGTGAGCATGGCCAGCGGCTCCCCGTAGCTGAAGAAATTGCCCGGCGCGGTGACGTCGGTCGCCGTCACCAGGATGCGCATCGCGTAGGCCGCCTCCTGGTTAGCCGGAAAATTGATCTGCGGCAGGTTGATGCAGTTCTGCGTGCCCGCGACCCCGCTGCTGTCGCTGGTGAGCCGCCTTGGCGTGATGCTTGTCGTGATGGCGCGCAGCACGCCACGCCCCGCCTGCGAATCCCCGTTGACGCTGTTCTGGCCGCTGGCCCACACGTCCATGCCATTGCGATACCGCGCCTGCGCGAACTGCCCCCAGGCCCGGCTGCCCGGCCCGTCGGCCGTATCCCACGTCCCGAACGCGGAGGAGAACTGCCCGGATGCCGTGTTGTTGGCCCCGCCCAGCACCGCGCTGCGGTCGCCCGTCGCGCCCTGAGCCGTCGACAGGCGCGACGTCTGCAAATCGACCGCGCTCGTCCCCAGCGCCGGGCCGCCCGCCAGCGTCCCGTCATGCGCGCCGAGCCCAAGGCCGCCAGTCCCGCTGACGCCCAGCAGCACGCCAATATTAGGCGAGCTGCCAGTCTGCGTCAGGCCGGCCGCGACGGACACGGGCGTCGAGTAGCCAGTCAGGCCCTCGCCAAACGCCGAGACGGCATAGCCGTTGATCGCGTTGTTCTGGTCCACGTAGATCCCGGTCGCGCCGCCGCCTTGCTGGAGCTGAAACCCATAGGACTGAGTCGGCACCGGCTGGTCGTCGAACGCCACGTTGCCGGAAAAGGTGACGTTGGCGACCTGGGTGTCACCTGCGATCTTGCCTCCCGACAGGAAGAAACCCGCCCGCGACGCGCCCGATACTGCGCTCTGAGCCTGGTTGTTGTCGCTCGACACGTTGCCGCTGATCGCCGCCCCGGCCGCGGAGGCGAACGAGATGCCGCTGCCGCCGGAGCGGCTGATGGCGTTGCCGGTGATCGTGGCCGCCCCCACCCGATACAGGTCGATCCCGTTGCCCATCGTGCCCTCCGCGATGGTGTCGTTGATCGTCGCGCCCTCGCTGCTCGCCCCGTAGACGCACGCGCCGCCCACCGTAAACGTCCCGCCTACCCTGTTGCAGCGGTTGCCCAGAAACGAGAAATTGGTTTGATTAACGAACGAAACCGCGTCGATGCCGATGTCCGCGAACGTGTTCCCGATCGCGAAGTTCTGGTCGCTGGACGAGACCACGAAGCCCTTGCCCGCCGCCAGCGCGGAGGTCGTCGGCTGGCTCAGCAAAATCGAGGCGTTGGCCGTCAGGGACACGATGACGCTGCCCGACTGGATGTAGTCTCCCGTCACCAGGTTGCCCGCCGCCATGCCGGCGGTGCTCGCCGTGGCGATCAGGGTCCCCGGCGCGCTCTGCGCGGCCGAGACGGTGCCGTTGACCCCGCAGCACAGCGCGAAGCCCTGCTGCTGGTCGGACGCAAGCCCGGAGGTTTTCCAGTAGTTCCCGACATCGAGGAAGCTGCTGTCCCGCACGCCGGAGCTGCTGACCGCGCTGGAGAACAGGACTCCGATGCCGCGCGTGTGCTGCACGGTCACGTGGTCCAGCACCACCCCGGAGGACTGGTAGACCGTCGCGACGTTCGCCAGTGCCGGCGCCGCAGCCAGGTTGCCGTCGAACGTGAGGCCGTAGAGCAGCACGCCGGACACGCCGACCGCGCTGAGCAGCATCGGGTTGGCCGTGCTGGTGCCGGTCGCTTTGAGCACGACGGTGCCCGGCTCGGCGCGGTAGGTAGTGCCGGACACGGCCGCCAACGGTGCAGAGGTCATGCAGGGCAGCGCCGCCGGCGGGAAATACACGCCCGGGTTGGGTCCGCTGGCCAGCATCACCCGCGCGCGCAGGGCGGCGAGCGCGCCCGCGTTGTCGGTGACGCCGTCGCACACGAGCCCAACGTCGGCGGCGTTGATGGCCGTGGGCGCGCGCGGTGCCGATGGGGGCGCGGCGTGGGCGGCCGCGATGCCCGCCCACGCCGATACGCCGGCGGCAACGGCGCGGCGCATCAATCGCCCTCGCCCACCTGCGCGGTGAACCCGGCCGCGCTCCAGGCGTAGATCGCCCCCGTGGGCACCCCGTCGCCCGGGCCATACTGCTCCGCGGTGAACACGCCACCCGACCCGAACAGCGCCGAGCTGGTGGCGCTGGCCGCGACCCCGTAGCCCAGCCGGAAGCTGTCGGCGCTGCCGCTGCCGCTGATGCGCAGCGACCTGCGGCTGGGATTGGCGGCCAGCAGCAGCGTCGAGACGCCGGCGGGCACCGCCACCTGCGCCTGCGTCAGGGTCACTGTGGTTGGGGTGGGCGAGGGCGCGGCCGGGAACGGCGCCTGCGCCCACGCCGCGCCCGGCAGCAGGCAGCCTAGCAGCAGGCCAAGGCGGAGCATGTGCGGCATCGGCGTGGTCCTCGCGGCGGTCACTGGAGCACCGGCCCGAGCGCGGCGAACGCGCTCTGCGCCTGGTAGGCGTCGTTGGCGGGGGATGGGTGCAGCCCGTCGCTTTGCTGGCACGCCAAGCCCGCCGGGCAGGGCGTGATCGGCACGATCAGGTCCGCCCCCGGCCCGGTCCCTGGCGCGTTCGCCGCGAGCCACGTGTCGCCGCGGTTGAAGTCGTTGTTCCCCATCGGCCCCAGCAGAACCCACCGGTTCGCCGCGTTCTGCGCGTAGGCGAGGTCGAGCGCCGGCACGATGTTGAGCGGAGCCTCTGTGAGCCGCGAGCCAGGTGCGCCATTGCTGGCAGCACCGCCCATCGTCGAGCCGAAGAACGCCGCGTTGAGGATTTTGATGTCCGGCCTGCCAAGCGTCTCCGCGAACATGCGCACCCACCCGTGCTGCGCGGGCGAGCCGTGCGCGTCGGTATCGCTGTCCCCGTCAATCGCGACCAGCCCGTGTGGCTGGCGCTGGATGCCGAAGGTGCTCTGCACGCTGGCGTCGAGTGCCGCGGTCTCGGCCGCCGACATCGCCCACGGCACGACCATGGCCATGCTCATGTCGGAGTAGGCGTAGCCGGCCCCGTTGTAGAGGTAGCCGAGAAAACCGCCGGCATCGGTCGCCACGGCCGGCACCGCACCGGGCGGCGAGGCCACGCCGTTGAGGATGCAGGTCGAGCCGGCCGCCGCGTTGATCCCGATCACCACGTTGTCGCGGTCGTAGGGCACGCCGGGACACAGCACCGCCGACGTCCCGCCCGCGGCGACCGCGATATTCGGTGCGTTTGCGCCCGCCTTGTTGAACAGGTTGGCGCTGGTGCTGCCAGACCCGCCGCCGACGTTGAGCAGTCCGGTCGGATGGTCGAGGCTCTGCACGCCGCCCACGAAAACCAGGGTGTTCGCCTGATTGTTGATGCTCAGCGTGCCGGGCAGGTTGAGGCTGGTGATGCCGTTCGGCGCGCCGCTGTCGAGCGGCCCGTTGACGTCGCCGTCGAACACGATCGACCGGAGGCCGCGCGGCGCCCGCAGCGCGCTGATCGTCGGGCCATAGGCCGCGCTGTTGGTGGCGTTCTGCCCGCCGATGCCCTGGTCGTACAGCGTGGTGATCACCGGCCGCACGCTGGGGAACAGCGCATCGAGCGAGCCGTAATCGATCACCCCGTTGAGCGCAAAGCCAATCGGCGCGGTGAACCCGCCGGCCTGCGCGACGAGCGCCTGGTTGGCGACGTAGCAGCGGGTCAGCAGCCGCGTACCCCACGCTGCCGGCCCGATAAACGTGCCAGTGAAGGTCGCCCCCGTGCCGCCGCCGGACGTGGACACCTGCGCGAGCCCCCCGGCCGCGGTGTTGGCGCAGGCGTGGTAGGCGGGGTTGGAGATCGTGGCCGTCCCGACCGGCCCGGTAGCCCCGCCGCCGGTGATCGTCGCCACCGTCGCCACCGCGCCGCCGGGCAGCGTGATCGTGTTGCCCACCGCGTAGCCGCTGCCCGCCGCCGCGACCGCCAGTGTCGCGACGCGCAGCCCGACCTGGTCAAGCGGCAGGGTGTGGTTGGGCGTGCGCAGCCATGCCGCGGCCCCGGCGGTGGCGCTCAGCAGCGTGTAGAGGTCGTCCGTGCCCTGTCACGTCTCGCCGACGACGCGCCCCTGGCTGACGTCGTCGGCGAACGTCGGGTTGCGCGCGGTGACTGCGGTCTGGGGGCGCCGGGCCAGGGCCTCGGCCGCGCGGGCGGTTGCGATCTCGGCCTGCAACTGCGCCTGCGACGGGCTGCCCACGGCCGGGGCCGCGCGTGCCGCGACCTGCGGAACGCAGCCAAGCGCCGCCGCTATCAGGAGGGCCTGCTTCATCGGTTTCTCCGCGAGAAACCCCGCCCTTCAGGGCGGGGAGGAATAGCGGGCCGCGCGACAGGACCGCCTGCGCGTGGCAGGCGGCCCGTGCGTCGAGACGGCGTCAGTTCGAGCAGCGCCAAGCGCCGGACCCGGTCAGGGTGCACAGGCTGTCCGTGCCGGCGTTGATCTGCACCGGGGCGTTGGCGGCCAAGCCCTCGATGGTGCCGCCGACCGGCGGGTAGACCAGCACCGGGTTGGCCGGGTCGCGATCGTAGATGCGCACCTCAGGGATAGAGGCCACGAGCAGCAGACCGGTCCCGCTGGGCGCGGAAGTGACGATCTCCCGGTTCGCCGCGATGGCAAGCGCGGTCGCCTGGGTCGTGCCCGCAGCGGTGACGCTGGTCGCCGTGGGCTGGAGCGCGGTCACGGCGGTGGTGGCGGTGGCCGCGGCGCTCTGCGCGGCGCTGGCGGCCGTGCTGGCGGTGTTGGCCGTCGTGGTGGCCGCGCTCGCCGCGGTCTGCGCAGCGGTCTCGGCGGCGCGGGCGGTGGTCACCTCCGCCGCGAGCTGCCCCGCCGACGCGGCGCCGACCGGTGGCGCGGCCAGGGCGCCGCCGGTCGCGGCGAGGCTGGCAAGGGCAGTGGACAGGATCAGGAACGCGCGCATGGATGCTACTCCGAGTAGAACTGTGTGGGGGACGAGGGCGTAAAGGTGGCCGAGCCACCGGCCACGATTTGAACCGGCAGGTTCGTGCCGACCGCGTTCACCTGCGCGCCGAGCGGCGGATAGACGAGCAGCACCGCCGCGGTCTGATTCTCGACGACAACCGCATAGGCCGGGGCCGCCGGCAGGATCACGCCGCCACCGGCCGGCGCGCTGGTGACGGTGTTGACCACGCTCGGCAGCGGCGCTGCGGTCGCCTGGGTCGTGCCCGTCGCCGCGAGCGTCGTGGTCGTGAACGGCGCGCCGCTACCGCCGGACCCCGCATGACCGTCGACGTACTGCTTCGTGGCCGCGCCGAGCGCCGCGGTGGGGTCGCCGGACAGGATGAGCCCGGTCGCTGTGCCGCCGCTGCTGGGCAGCGCCGCCGCCGCTTGCGCCTCGGCGGTGGCGAGCGCCGCCTGCTGCGCCGCGGTGAGCCCGCTCCCCGATCCGCCGGCCACCGTAGGTGGCGGGCCACCCGCCAGCACCCCGCTGATCTGGAGGACGTTGCGCTTGTAGCTGCTGGCCAGCACCGCCGCGACAGCCGTGGCGTCCGTGATGGTGTCGCCATTGGCGTAGCCTGCGCCGCCAAGCGCGAATGGCGTCACAACCCTCAGCTCTACCTGCGTCGTCATGCGTCTCTCCTGCGCCGGCGCGCGGGTGCGGCCGGGGCGGTGTCGGTTCGGGGCAGCGCCTGACCGCGCGTCCCGTCGAGCAGCGGCCAGCTTGTCCGGAGGCCGCGCCGGCCGGTGGTGCTAGAGCGGTGCGACGACCGCGACCGGGACTGCAGGAGCCAGGACGACAGGAGCCGGCACAGGCGCAGGGGACGCGGCCGGGGCAAGCGCCGCCGCGGCCAGGCGTTCCTGCAGCGTCAGCAGCGTGTCCATGCGCGCGTGCATCGAGGCGAACCGTGCTTCCCAGTCCGATGCGGGAGCCACGTTCGGCACGGGAGACTGCACCGGGGCGGCGGGCGCCGGCGCGGACGCGGCAGACTCGGGGCTTGGTGCGGGAACGATTGCTGCGGCCTCGACCGCCGCAACGGGCGGCGCCGCCGCGGCGGGCGCCGCGGCCGGCCATGGCGGTGCCAGCAGCGCGGTCACGGCGTCGACCGCACCCTTCGCCAGACTGGCGCTCTCATGCGCCCGGTTCGCGGTGCGGATCGCGGCACTGGCCGAGGCGGACGTCAGCTCCCAGGTGCCCTGGCTCTTGAAGCCGCGGAACAGGGACCAGGCGGAAAGCCCGATCGAGAGCAGGCCAAGGGCCACTGCAAGCCAGTCGACGATTTCGATGGACACGAACGGATCTCCTAGGCCCCGAGCGGGGCGAGCCGTCGGCACGCGAGGCGCCGTCGACGGTGGGATGGGATTTCATGGCGACGACGGATCGCGCGCGGCGCGGCGGCCAGGGGCTCTGCCCCTGGCCCACGGCTCAGTCCCGGGCCTGCGGCAGCGTCTGGTTCGGCGGGGCCTCGCTGACCGGGATGGACCGGTTGACCTGCGGATGGGCGATGACGCCCACTGCCGCGAGCGCCACGGCTGCCTCTGCGGTGTACCCGAAGTGCCGCAGCGCCGCGGACGCGGCGAGATAGACCAGGGTCCAGACGCCCAGGATCGTGGTGCCCGAGGCGGGGCGTAGGGGTAGGCTCATCGCGGGCACCTGGAGGCAACTGGATCGGCGGAGGCACGGCCGGGACCCGGGTGGCAGCTTGCCGCCTCCACCTGTCGCACCGCCTCTATCGCCGCCTCCAGGCGCTGCACCAGCACCGCGGCCTGGCCCGCTCCCATCTCCATGAACTCCTCGCCCTGTCCGGTGCTGAGGACGATCGCCACCAGGTCATGGATGGTGGTGACGCGCAGGGTCCCCGGGGTCACGAGATCGGCGCCTGCAGCCCCGGCCCTGGCAGCGCCAGCGCCATCGCCGCCGCCGCGCGCCGCCCGGCCCGCGCCAGCCACCCGCGGCCATAGGTCGGGAAATTGTCGCACGCGCGGTAGAACGTCGCCTGCTGGTCGAACAGCGCCGCCACGATCACCGCGTCCCGGTGCGCCTTGGCCGCCGTGAGGGTGATTGGCCCCATCACCCCGTCCTGCCGCAGCCCGAGCCCGCCTTGCAGCGCCGCCACGCCGCCGCCCGCGCCGCGCTGGAGCCGCAGCGCCAGCCCGCCGGCGTCGATGCGCGCCACGGCCGCGAGCGTTTCCGGCCCGATCCACCCGTCGCACGACGCGCCGGTGAGACCCGCCACGCGCTGGAGCTGCCGGGCGGCGTTGGTGCGCGTGTTCACCCATGCGTCGAAGGTGTTCAGGTCGACCCCAAGCGGCAGCGCGTCGCCGTGCACCGCGTTCCACTGCGCCGCGTAGAACGCCGTGCGCTGCACCGTGCCGATGGCCTGCAACTGCGCGGCCGTGGCGCCGAGCTCGCCGCTGAACGCGCGCCACGCGGCCAGGGTGATTCCGTCCTCCGTGGCGCCCCCCGGGTCGCGTGGGTCGTCGACATAGCCTCCCTCCTCCGCGAGCGTGAACGACAAGGCGGCGGCAAGGAACGTGGCGGCGGTCATGGCTTGAGAATCTCCTCCAGACCAGGTGGATCGGGAATCGGGCCGGGCACCACCGGCCTGAAGTCCGGCGGCGGCCCCATCCACTCGGGACGCCGCGCGCACGCGGCGCTCTCCGGTTGCTCCCGGAACCAGCCGCGCCGATCCTCGCACCAGCCCTCGCGCGCCTCGATGATGTCCTCGCGCCACTGGCGGGCGACGCTCAGCTTGTCCCACGCCCGGCTCCACCATGCGCGCGCGACCTGATACCACCGCTGCCCGCTGGCGACCTCAGCCGCCAGGCTGATGCGCAGGTCGGCGCATACCATGGCCATGCGCGCCACCTCCGCGTCCGACCGCGAGAACGCGGCGTCGGCGCGTGCCGTGACGGCCGCCCGCTCGGCCGCAAGCTGCGCGCGCTCGTCGATCTCGATCTTCTCGGCCGCGGTCCTCTCGGTCCGCTTGTCGCCGCGCCACTCGCGCCACGCCTTCCACACCGCCGGCCCGAGCGTGAACGCCGCGCTGCCCGGCATCGCCGCCACCGCCACGACCAGCCACGGCGGCCAACCGCTGTTCTCGGACATCTCAGGGCATGCTCCGAGCCGTGCGAACCACCGCCACGAGATTGACAACCAGGAACACCAGGGGGAACGCGTCGACTGGCGACGGGTAGGCCAGCACTGCGCAGAGCGAGACCCCGGCCAGCAGCCACGCGCTGAAGAACGCCACCATGCCGCGCAGCCAGCGCCGGTCGAGCAGCAGCGCCGTCACCTGCGCACCCCCGATGCTGCCGGCCGCGCAGGTCCACATCCAGGACGGCGCGATCCGCGCAGCCTCGTGGAACGTGCGCAGGCTGGGCGTGGAGATCGGCTCGACGGTGGACCACCCCGCAAACGCGAGCAGCACCAGCGCGGAGTACATCTCTGCAAACGCGTGCGGCCGGAGCCACCAGGCGCGCAGCGTGACGCGGACCCTACCGGGCAAGGCGCGCCTCCAGGGCGTAGCACCACGCCACCAGCGCCAGCACCGGGTAGGTGGTCGTGCCGGTGGACAGCGTGCCCACGCACACGAAGCACCACGCGATCAGCCAATGCGCCGTGCCCAGCGCGAACAGCGCGGCGCAGCGCAGCCACCACCGCGGCGAGCGCCACCCCGCCAGGCTGAGGGCGCACATGGCGGCCAGCGCCACCGCCCACTGCCGCTCCGATCCCACCTGCGCGAACACCCGGAAATTCGGCAGGTCGCGGAACATGTGCGGGGTCAGGGCGAGATCCAGCGCGAACAGCGCCGGGATGGCGATCAGCCCGAGGTGCGTGGCATGCACGAGCCACTGACCCGGGAACGTCGCCGGCCGCCGCCGGTCATGCGCCGGATGGGTCCAGTCGATGACCTCGCTGGAGCAACGGGGCGTGGCGGTCATGGGCGCCTTGGCGTTGGGGATCATGGCCGCACCACGTTCTGCGGCTGCGCGACCCCGCCGTTGCCGCTCCACGCGGTCATGGCCGGCAGGTTGGAGTCGAACGTCGCGACCCCGGAGGCAGGCGGGATATCGAGTTCAAGCAGTTTCTGGTTGGCGCCCGTGCTGTTGAGCGTGAACCCGTTGTACAGCCCGGTGTCTTCCGCCAGGCTGTTCTGGCGGAGGAACTGCCGCGTGGGGCTGAGCCGGAACCCGCTCGCCAGGGCGATGTCGCGCACGTCCGCGCCGGCCGCCATGCGGGTGGCGTCCGCCTGCGCCGGGAAGCCAGACAGGAGCTGCACCAGCGCGAGCGACACCGGCGCCTTGCCGCCGTAGCCCAGCATCAGGGTGGTGAAATACTGCGCACCCGTCTGCGCCCGCGTGTCGGTCGCGACCAGCACCCCGTCGATGTAGAGCTGGCGCTTGCCTTTCGAGAGTCCCGCGCAGATGTGGCACCCGGCAAGCTGCTTGGCGCTCAGCGTGCTGGTGTGCAGATCCGTGTCCAGCTCGACTTGGCCCGTGGTGTCGCACGAGATCATGCGCAGGATCGGCCCGTTGCTGTCGGCGACAAGCTGGACCCCCTCGCATGTGCTGTTCGTCCCGCTCGGATTGTTGAGCGAGAACAGGAACGAATAGTTGTTCGGGAACGGAGCCTGCCCAAGATTATACACCCAGCCGCCGATGAAGAATGTCGCGCCCGACCCGTCCTGCCAGCAGGTCTCGTCCACGAGGCCGCCGGCCGTGTTGTAGAACACGAAGGCCATTACTGCGTCACGCTGAGGTGGAACGACACGTTGGTGAACGTCCCGCCCACGGTGTTGAACGAGACGTAGATCTGGTCCCCCACGACGTAGGTGTTGCTGCCGGTCGCCTGGACCACGTTCGGGCTGGCGTAGGTGCCGAGCTGCGCCGCCGGGCACCCGGTCTCGCCGTTGCACACGCCATTGTTGTTCAGCCCGACGACCGGGGTGTCCGTGCCCGAGTGGACGATGTGCACGACGTACTTGAAGTTGCCGCCCGAGGCCGCCAGCATCGCCACGCGGGCGTAGTTGATGGTGCCCGCCTCCTCTGCGTAGGTCGTCAGGTAGTAGGGCGACGTGGTGAGCGGCGCGGAGCCGGGCGTCTCCACCTCGTACTGCTGCGCGCGGACCGCAGAGCCGCCCGAGCCGCCCGAAGAGGTGAGGATGTTGCCGGATAGCGTGACCCCGCTGCCGAGCGTGATGCAGTCGCCGGCGGCTGACACCAGCGCGTTGGCGCAGCCAGGGAAGTAGCCAGACCCATGGCTTCTCTGTTCCTGGGTTTGAGCCTGCGCCGGCGCGAGGCTGGCGAAGGAAAGCGCCGTTTCAGCCAGCATCAGGGCACGAATGATGCAGGCCCTCATGTCGCGTGCACCAGTTCGACGGTCATGCCAGCGCCGATGACTACCGTGGGAACAGCAGCATAGGCCGACATGCCGATCTGACTGCCGGCACCTGCGTAGAATCGCTTCGTGAACATGAACACGCCCCCGTCTGGGGTGGTGTCGTAGACTTCAGCGGGTGCGGACAGGCCGGGGTTCTGGCCATAGATCTGCATCTGCACCAGCGTGCCCGCCGGCGAGCTGGTTACGTTGGCACCGCCGACAGTCTGGCTGCTGTTGCTGGGCGCGACCTCAATCCAGCCGCTAACGTAGTAGACGCCATTGATCGCGCAGTTCACGAAGCTGCCCGAGGCGGCTCCCGTCGGATCGTCGTTGACCACCATGGCGACAGTCGAAACACCGGCATTGATGGTCTGGTTCGCTGCCAGGTTCATGGCGGTGTTCAACTTGGTCGCCGCCGCGCTTCCGCTGTTGTAGGTGTTTCTGCCATTGTCGACGATCGCTCCAGTTGTCGAGCCGTTGACCGTGATAGTGCTGGCATCGATGTAGTTGCCGTCGCAATACGGGTCGATACGCAGGCAGCACCCAGGGCCGCTTGCCCGGATGTGGGAGAAGTCGATGCCCGTCGTGCCGCGGGGGGCACCGTCCAGGTTGCGCGCCTTGAGCTGGAACATGTCGGTGTTCGACGGCCCGCCCCCGAACACGTTGGACACCGCGCCCGCGTCGCAGCCCTCCAGCGAGATGATCGGCGCCGTGGTGCGCCCGGGCAGCATGGAGCGCACGGTGTTGGGCATCTGGATTTCGTTGCCGACGATGATGACGCTCTCGACGTGCGCGAGGCGCAGGCCGAAAATCTGCCAGTCGATGTCGCAGCCCCTCATGTCCAGGATCAGGCAGCCGATGCCGTTCACGGTTGAAGCCAAGTCGTTGTCGAAAAACGAAGCGCACGACACGTCGCCCACATCCTCGAGGATGATGTGCTCCATGTAACCTTCGATCAGGATCACCGCGCCGCAATTTTGTCCGCCCGCGTTCAGGACCTTGGCATACACCACGTTCTGCATGGCGAGCGTGGCGGACGGGTTGAGGGTCGTGAGGCTCTTGCCGACATGGGCCGGCGTCTCGATGCGGTCGCCGCCGACGTGGCGCAGCCTGATGCCCTGTGTCGGGCCGCCGGTGGAGATATCGGTCACGTCGACGCGAATCTTGATGTCCGCCAAGTTGTTCAGGGTCGGCTGCGTCTCGCCCGCGCCCTCGATGTAGACGCCGGCGTACTGCGTCTTGGTCGGGTCGCTCGTGTAGATCGAGAAGCCGCCGACCCGGAACATGCTGGTCATCTTGGGGAAATAGGACAGCACCGCGTAGCTGCTGCACCGCGTGCGGATGTAGGTCGCTTGGCTGTGCGCACCGATGATCGAACAGTCCACGTCCCACAGATACCAGGGGACGTTCTGGTAATGATCGCCGGTGGACAGGTAGGCCACGTCGGTCGACTGGTCGCCGGTCCGCGCATTGAAGCACAGCGCCAGGAAGGCGAGGTCGTCCATGCTCATCGTCGAGGTGATGTTCGCCTCGGCGACCGGCGTGAAGATCAGGAGCACGGACAGTGGTTGCAGACCGGTGATCTGCTGCTGGTAGCTGTTGCCGTCGGTGTAGCCGCCGTTGCCGTTGCTCGTCGTGGAAACGTAAAGTGCGCTCGACAGCGTAATGGTGTTGCCGGAGACAGCAGTGATGGTCGGGAACTTGTTGGCCCGGTTGCGCGGCGCCTTAAGGCCCTGTGGCGCGAAACACTGCTTGCCCACCATGGACGCGGTCGGGACTGTGCCCACGGTGATGACCGCGCCCGCCGCGAGCACGGTGCCGGAGGGCTGGTTGGTGATGCGGATGCAGTTGCCCTGCGTCGCGAGGACGATGGACCCCGCCGCGAGCTTGCCGCCGGTGTCAGAGATCGGCTGGCTGTAAGTGAACGTATTCGCCGGGTTGCCTGCGACGTAGAGGTAGGAGTAGCCGTCCACCCCCGTGTATAGCCCGGTCGGACCGCCGTAGCCGCTCGCCGCGACCGGCAGCGTGTAGGTCTGGGCCAGGATGACGGTGGTGGTGGCCGTGGTGTTGCCCGGCGGCACGAAGACGCAGATGTCGTCACCCGAGGACACGGGATAGTCAGCCATGAAGGCGAAGGGGTATGCCCCAGAGCTGTTCGTGTAGCTGGTGAGGCCCGCGCGCGTGGTGATCCCCAAAAGCCCCTGCACCGTCGTCGTGCTGTTTTGGGTCCCGTAGTGAAAGCTGGTCCGCACGTTGCCCAGAAACGCGGAGAGCAGAGCCGATGTGCCGCCCGTGGGGGTGGTGAGCACGTTGCGGCTGATGTCGCCCGCGCCCAGCGTGCCGGGCGGGATTGCCAGCGTGGTGAGCGTGCTTGTGGTGCTGCCAACGGTGCTGGTAAGCGCGTAGCTGATCGTGCCCCCGGCGCTGGTGCCGACGACGCTGCTGCCGGTCAGGGGCTTGGCTGCGGCCACCAGCGTTCCCAGGGTGGACAGCGACGTGCCGTGCGACGCCACCGTGCTGCCTAGTGTGGAGACATTGGTGCTGACGGAGGATGCCAGCGCAGATGCCGAGCCCGCCGTCGACACAGCCGCGGTGGCGCTGGTGCTGGCCGCGCTGGCGAGGCTGCCGATTGTGGACAGCGAGCCGCTGAGGCTGGTGATCGTGGTGCCGAGCGAGGACGCGAGCGTCGACGCCGAGCCGGCGGTGGACACGGCGGTGGCGACGGAGCCGGACAGCGAGGTGAGCGAGGACCCCTGGCTGCTGGCCATCGTGCCGAGCGAGGTCAGGGACGCCGTGTGCGAAGCGACCGACGTGCCAAGGGTGCTGAGCGACCCTCCAAGCGCGGTCACGCTGGTGCCGATGGAGCTGGCCAGGGTCGAAGCGCTGCCGGCCGTGGAGACCGCCGCCGCGGCTTGCGTGCCCAGCGTGGACAGGCTGGTGCTGTGGCTCGACAGCAGCGTCGTGTTGGCGCTCACGCTGGTGCCGAGTGTGGACACGCTGCCGCCCAGCGTCGTGAGCGACGTGCCTTGCGAGGACACGGTTGTGCCAAGCGAGGACGCGAGCGAGGACGCCGCGTTGGCGAGCGTGGAGGCGGACCCGGCTGTGCTGACGGCCGAAGTCACGGACGTGGACAACGCCGCGACCTGGCTGCCCTGCGCGCTCACCGTGGTGCCCAGCGACGACACCTGCGCCTGGATCGTGCCGGTGCTGCTGTTGTTCACCATCGTGCTCAGGGTCGAGACCTGCGACGACAGGGTGCCGACGCTGGTGCCGAGTGTGGACACGCTGCTGACGGCCGATGCCGCTTGCGTGCCCGCCGCGCTGGCGAGGCTGCTTATGGACGACAGGGAGCCGTTGAGGCTGGTGACGGTAGTGGTGAGCGTGCTCACCCCGGCCGACGCCGCCATGGCGATCGTGCCCGCCGACGCCAAGCCGGACGCCAGGGTGCCGAGCTGCGCGGTGTGGGTGCCGAGCTGCGCGGTGTGCTGCGCCAGGGTGGTGCCGGCGTTGGACTCCGTGGCGCTGATGGCGGACAGGCTGGTGTCGAGCGACAGCAGGTGCGCGTTGTGGCTCCCCACGCTGCTCGCCAGCGCCGCCGCGGTCAGGGTGCCGCTCACGACGGCGTTGGACACGTCGCCAACGAACTGCCCGGCCGTGTTCAGCAGCCCGGCCAGCGTGGCGATGGTGGAGGACTGGGTGGGGGTGAGGCTGTCGATCGCGATCGTCGACGTGTCACCCGCAGAGTCGGTCACGACGTAGCCGCCGCCAGGCGCCGCCACAAAGCTCGTGAGGTACACGGACCCGCTCGGCGGGCTGCTCCCCGATCCGCCGCCCGACCCCGCCGTGCCCGTGCCGCCGGTGGATGCGCCGCCGCCGGACCCGCTTCCCGTGCCGCCGCCGCTGGTGAGCACCTTGATCAGGTCTGCTGGGAAATGCGCCGCGATGATCGCGGGATCGGTCACCTGCTGGCCCTGCGTGTAGCCGGCAAACGCATGCAGCGCGAAATACTTGATCATCGTGGACGTGTCCTCGGTCCTGGTCGTGATGCGGACGCGCGAACGCAGTGCAAGAACCGATGTTCTTGCATTCTGCTGCCCATGGCGCGGGCGCGCGGTCTCGGCGTGGTCTCGGTTTCGGTCGACGGGACGGCTGGGTCCGGGCGGGCTCTTGCGCGCCTAGGAAGCGGGCGGCATCCGCAGGAGCAGGATCTGCTGGGCGACCATCTGAGCCGTCAGTTTCTGCAGCGCCGCCTGGGTCTCAGCGTGCTGAGTGGTGGCCTGCTGGAGGAGCGCGCCCACCATGTCCGTGAGCACCTGCAGCGCGCCGGCCTGGATTTCCATGCCGGCCTCGACCGAGCCCAGGGCCGGCTCGACGACGCCGTGCATCTCGGC
>CAXSEX010000057.1:0-1654 GCA_964236415.1 uncultured Acetobacteraceae bacterium
CAAGAACACCATCCTGAAAGCCTATGACGGCATGTTCAAGGACGTGTTCCAGGAAATCTTCGATGCCGAGTTCGCAACCGAGTTCCAGAAGCTCGGCCTCACCTACGAGCACCGCCTGATCGACGACATGGTCGCCAGCGCGCTCAAGTGGGATGGCGGCTATGTCTGGGCCTGCAAGAATTACGACGGCGACGTGCAGAGCGACATTGTGGCGCAGGGCTTCGGCAGCCTCGGCCTGATGACCAGCGTGCTCATGAGTCCAGACGGCAAAACGGTCGAGAGCGAGGCCGCGCACGGCACGGTGACGCGCCACTACCGCGAGCACCAGAAGGGGCGGGAAACCAGCACCAATCCCATCGCCTCCGTCTTCGCCTGGACCCGCGGCCTGGCCTACCGTGGCCGGTTCGACGCGACGCCGGACGTGACGCGCTTCGCCGACACCCTGGAGCGCGTGTGCGTCGAGACGGTCGAGAGCGGCGCCATGACCAAGGACCTCGCCAGCCTGATCGGCAAGCAGCAGCCTTGGCTTAACACGCAGGATTTCCTGGACCGCATCGACGCCAACCTGCAAACCGCGATGGCGGTGTCGAAAGCCGCCTGACCCACGGCGTCGGCCGACGCGGCGAACACTTTCAGCTAAGGAACGCTTATGGACGGACTACAAGGCTTGGCGAGCTACCCCCTGCCCCGGCGCGGCGTGGTCATGACCGGGTTGATCAGCGGCTTCACGCTCGCGACCACCCGAGTCGAGGCGCAGGCGATCCACACCGATGTGGCCGGCCTTGTGGCCGGGGAGACCACGGTTCCGACCGACAAGGGCGACCTGCCGGCATATTTCGCCCGGCCGGGTGGCGCCGGGCCGTTCCCGACCGTGCTGGTCATCGAGGAGATCTTCGGCGTCCACGAGTACATCAAGGACACCTGCCGGCGCCTGGCAAAGGCCGGGTACCTCGCCGTGGCGCCGGAATTGTATGCGCGGATCGGCGACCTTTCCAAGATGACCGACGTGAACGCCATCATCCGCGACGTGATCAGCAAGACGCCGGACGACCAACTGCTGCGGGACCTGGACGCAACGGCGACCTGGGCGACGGCCAACGGCGGCGACCCCAAGCGGCTGGTGGTGACCGGCTTCTGCCGGGGCGGCCGCGATGTCTGGCTGTATGCGGCGCACAACCCGGCTTTGAAGGCTGCCGTGGCGTGGTACGGCCCCGTCGGCGGCACCCCGTCCAGCATCCAGCCGCACAACGCGGCGGATGTCGCGACCGAGCTCAAGGCGCCGTTGCTCGGCCTGTATGGCGGGCAGGACACGGGCATTCCCGTGGCCGAGGTGCGGGCTGCCGCCGCAAAGGCGGCCAGCGCGGGCAAGACCGTGCAGATCCACGTCTTCGACGACGCCCCGCACGGTTTCCATGCCGACTACCGGCCAAGCTACCGTCAGGCTGACGCCGAAACAGGCTGGCAAGAGATGCTGGGGTGGTTCAGCAAGTACCTGGCCTGACCACAACCTGAGCCTGACCAGCTCAGGCAGCGCCGCCGGGCGATGCGGGGTCAGCCCCCAGCATCGCCCGGATCGCAGCGAATGCCTCCGGCACCGCGTCGGCGTTCGGCCCCCCGGCTTGCGCCAGGTCGGGCCGGCCACCGCCGCCCGAGC
>CAXSEX010000057.1:1664-15017 GCA_964236415.1 uncultured Acetobacteraceae bacterium
GCGGCGTCAGCGGGGCCGGCCCGCCGCCGCCGGTGCCCCCCAAGGTGCGGCATGCGGCGCGCACCAGATCCACGGCGCTGGACCGGGGCAGCAGGTCCGGCGACACCCGGACCACGAGGCTGGCCCGGCTATCGGCCGTCGAGGCTGCCACCACCACGCTGCTGCCGATCTCCGTGCCGATAGCCTCGGCCATTCCTTTCAAGTCCCGCGGCGGCACCTCGCCCAGGTCGCGCGCAGCAAAGGAAACCCCTTCAATCGTTTCAACCGCCGATGCGGCACCGCCGGTTGCAAGCTTTCGTTGCAAATCAACGATTTGACGCTCGAACTTGCGGCGGTCCTCGACGAGTTGACCAACGCGCTCCACGATCTCCGCGGGGTTTGCGCGCAACAGAGTGGCGACCTCGGCCAACCTGCGATCCGTTTCGGTGATGGCAGCTAGGGCCGCGTCGCCGGCCACCGCCTCGATGCGTCGCACCCCGGCACTGACGGCGCCCTCCCCCACAATGCGGAACAAGCCGATGTCCCCGGTTCGCCGCACATGCGTGCCGCCGCACAACTCGACGGAAAACGCCCTGCCCTCCGCGGCCGGGCCGCCCATCGACACGACGCGGACCTCATCGCCATACTTCTCGCCGAACAACGCCATGGCGCCCTCGGCCACAGCGGTCTCCGGGGTCATCAGCCGCGTGCTGACTTCGGTGTTCTCGCGCACGCGCGCATTCACCTCCGCCTCGACCAGGGTGAGGTCGGCCCGGCTGATCGGCGTGGGCTGGCTGACATCGAAGCGCAGGCGGTCCGGGGCGTTCAGGCTGCCCTTCTGCGTCACGTGCGGACCCAGGCGCTCGCGAAGTGCGGCGTGCAGCAGGTGCGTCGCGCTGTGGTGCGCCCGGACCGCGCCGCGGCGGGCATGATCGACCGCGGCAATGACTGAGGCACCCAGCGTCACCGTCCCGCTCTCGACAGTTCCGAGATGCACGAAAAGGTCACCGAGCTTCTTCTGCGTGTCCTCCACGCGGATGCGCAAGCCTGGCCCGGTCAGCACCCCGGCATCGCCGACTTGGCCACCACTTTCGGCATAGAACGGCGTCTGGTTCAGCACCACGGCGACCGCCTGCCCTGCCTCGGCCCTGTCCATTGCCACGCCACCGGCTACGAGCGCCACGATCTCGCCCTCGGAAGTCTCGGTGGTGTAGCCAAGGAACTCCGTGGCGCCCGTCCGCTCGCGCACGTCGAACCAGATGCGCTCGGTCGCGGCGTCGCCCGACCCGGCCCATGCCGCGCGCGCCCGAGTCCGCTGCTCCTGCATCGCCGCGTCGAACCCGGCCACGTCCACGGTCCGCCCCTCCTCGCGCAGCGCGTCCTGCGTGAGGTCAAGCGGGAAGCCGAACGTGTCGTAAAGCTTGAAAGCGACATCCCCGGGCAGCGCGCCGCCCTCGCCAAGACGCCGCGTCTCCTCAGACAACAGGCCGAGGCCGCGTTCGAGCATTGCCTTGAAGCGATCCTCCTCAAGCCGCATCGTCTCCACGATCAGCGGCTCGGCACGCGGCAGTTCCGGGTAGGCCGCGCCCATCTGGCGGACCAGGGCGGGCACGAGGCGGTGGAACATCGCTTCCTTGGTGCCCATCATGTGAAGATGGCGCATCGCCCGGCGCATGATGCGGCGCAGGACGTAGCCGCGCCCATCCTTCGATGGTAACACGCCATCGGCGATCATGAACGACACGCTGCGCAGATGGTCGGCCACGACGCGGTGGCTGGTCTGGAACGGCCCGTCCACCGCCTGTCCCGTGACCTCCGCGCTGGCGACCACCAAGGCGCGCATCATATCGATGTCGTAGTTGTTGTGCTTGCCCTGCATGACGGCGGCAAACCGCTCGAACCCCATCCCGGTGTCGATCGACGGGTGCGGCAGCGGGGTCCGGGTGCCGGGCGGCCCCTCCTCGAACTGCATGAACACCAGGTTCCAGATCTCGATGAAGCGGTCTCCATCCTCGTCCGCGCTGCCGGGCGGCCCGCCGGGGATGCCTTCGCCGTGGTCAAAGAAGATTTCCGAGCAGGGGCCGCAGGGGCCGGTGTCTCCCATGCGCCAGAAGTTGTCGGCCGTGGCGATCCGCAAGATGCGGTGGTCAGGCAACCCGGCGATCTTGCGCCATAGTTCGGCTGCTTGCTCGTCTTCCGAGTATACCGTGACCAGCAGCTTCTCCGGCTTGATGCCGAAATCCCGGGTCAGCAGGCTCCAGGCCAGCTCGATGGCGAGCGGCTTGAAGTAATCCCCGAAGCTGAAATTGCCCAGCATCTCGAAGAACGTGTGATGCCGGGCCGTATAGCCGACGTTATCGAGGTCGTTGTGCTTGCCCCCCGCCCGCACGCACTTCTGCGCCGTGGTGGCCCGAACGTAAGGGCGCTTTTCCTGCCCAGTGAAGACGTTCTTGAATTGCACCATCCCGCTGTTGGTGAACAGCAGGGTTGGGTCGTTCAGCGGCACAAGGGAACTGCTCGGCACCACCTGATGGCCGTGCCGAGCGAAGAATTCGAGGAACGTCGCACGGATGTCGTTGCTGCTGGCCATGGCGGAGACGGATCGTCCTACGAGGATGCGGCCCAGTCCCTACCCCAGGCAGCGCGTGCTGTCATCCGCACGGCGGTCGGGGGATCAATGGTTCTTGCCGCGTCCAGTCTTCTGCTGCATTTCGTCGATCTTCAACGAAGCGTCGGCCTTGCTCAATGAGGGGTCGAACTCCTCCCCGGCTTCTTCGCAAAGCGTCTTGAGATAGCTTGCCTGCGCCCCCGTCATCGTCTCGTTGCCGGTCGTCCAGTCGTGCGGGTCCTTCTCGACGTTCGACGGCGTTGCGTGATCGTCCGGCGCAGCTTTTGGGTTCGTGCTCATGAAAACCTTAACGTTGGATGTTTACTGATGTTCCGTCACCGCTGATAAGGCAGCGGAAGCAGGGTGCTGACCGGCACCTTATGCAGCCCGGCCGCGGTGCTGATGATGACGAGCGCCGCCGCGTCGTAGTCGGTCAGGTTCTCGCGGCACGCACCGCACGGCGACACGACCGCGATCTCCTGCACCGCCTCCTCCGGCTTGGGGTGCCGGACGGCTACGGCGCATTCGATGGTGCCATCCCCATCCATCACCGCGCGGCCCAGCGCGATGGCCTCCGCGCAGATCGAGAGCCGCCCGACCGTGGCGCCCAGGTGCACGCCCGTCCATATCCGCCCGTCCCGGCTGCGCAGCGCGGCGCCGACCGTGTGCCAGAAAGGACGGTAATGCCGCAGCAGCACGGCCCGGGCCGCCTCGACGAGTTGGTGGTCCGCCACCGTCAATGGCAAGGCGGCGAGCGGACCCGGCAGCGACGGGTGGTCCGGCGAGCTAATCGGCTGCCTCGGCCTCCTCGTCCTCCTCCGGCGGGGCCAGCATCGTGTTCGCCACGACGCCAGATTGGTCGCGCACCCTCTTCTCGATGGCTTCTGCCATGTCCTTGTGGTCACGCAGGTACTGCTTGGCGTTCTCGCGGCCCTGGCCAATGCGGGTGCTGTCGTAGCTGAACCAGGCGCCCGACTTCTCCACGACGTTCACCTTGACGCCGAGGTCGATCAACTCGCCGACCTTGCTGACGCCCTCACCATACATGATGTCGAACTCGACCTGCCGGAACGGCGGCGCCAGCTTGTTCTTCACCACCTTGACCCGGGTCTGGTTGCCGACGACCTCCTCGCGGTCCTTGATCTGGCCGATGCGCCGGATTTCCAAGCGGATCGAGGCGTAGAACTTGAGCGCGTTGCCACCCGTCGTCGTCTCGGGGTTGCCGAACATCACGCCGATCTTGAGCCGTATCTGGTTCAGGAAGATCAGCATCGTGTGCGACTTGGCGACGCTGCCGGTCAGCTTGCGCAGGGCCTGGCTCATCAGCCGGGCGTGCAGGCCGACATGGGTGTCCCCCATCTCGCCCTCAAGCTCGGCACGCGGCACCAGGGCGGCCACGCTGTCCACCACCACGATATCGACCGCGCCGGACCGCACCAGCGTGTCGCAGATCTCAAGCGCCTGCTCGCCGCCGTCAGGCTGGCTCAGCAGCAGGTTATCGACATCGACGCCGAGCTTGCGGGCATAAACCGGGTCAAGCGCATGTTCCGCGTCGATGAACGCGCAGGTGCCGCCGCGCTTCTGCGCCTCCGCAACCGCGTGGAGCGCGAGGGTGGTCTTGCCCGAGCTTTCCGGGCCGTAGATCTCAACCACCCGGCCTCGCGGCAGCCCGCCGATGCCGAGTGCCAAGTCCAGCCCCAGCGAGCCAGACGGGATGGTCTCGATCTGCTGGTCGCCGGCCTTGGCGCCCATCCGCATAATCGAGCCCTTGCCGAATGCCCGCTCGATCTGCGTCAACGCCGCATCGAGCGCCTTGTTCTTGTCCATGTTTGATCCCTGTCCCGCTCGTTTGCCCGGCCTTATCCGCCCTGCACAGTGTCACACCAGCAAACGAAACCGCAACTATCCGCTGAGCTTGCCTCGATGCAGGCTGAGATAGGCGGCCACCAGCCTCGATTCAAGAACAAAAAGCGAACTTCAGGAGCGGCCTTTGGCTTGGCCGCGCAGCCGCCAGACATAGGCGATGATCTCGGCAACTGCCTGGAACTGCTCGGCCGGCACCTCGGCTTCCAGCTCCAAGGTGTGCAGCGCCCGGGCCAACGGGGGGTTGGCCACCAAGGGTACCCCGTGCTGGGTCGCCAGCGCACGGATACGTGCGGCAACCTCGTCCATGCCCTTCGCCACCACGCGCGGCGCGGACTGCTTGTTGCGGTCGTAGGCCAGCGCCACGGCGTAGTGGGTCGGGTTGGTGACCACCACGGTCGCCGTGGGGACCGCCGCCATCATGCGCTTGCGGGAGCGGGCCAAGCGCATCTGGCGCAGCTTGGCCTTGAGGTGCGGGTCACCCTCGCTGTCCCGGTGCTCCTCCTTGATCTCCTGCGCGGTCATCCGCATGCGCTTGGCAAAGCGGAACCGGACCCAGCCCACGTCGAGCAGGGTGATGGCCGCCTGGCAGGCAAGGACCAGCACGCAAAGATGGATCAGGTCGCGGGTCAGCCGGTCCACCAGGCGCTCAGGCGGCCACATGACCGAGGCGGTGGCCCCGGGCAGCGCATCCGCCAAGGCGCGCCACGCCGCCCAGGCGAGGACGCCGACTTTGGCCAGGGCCTTTAATGCCTCGATCAGGTTGTTCATGCCGAACACGCGCGACAGGCCGCGCTTCGGGCTGAGCCGGGACAGGTCGGGGGCCAATGCCTTGCCATGCACCAGGCCGCCGGTTTGCAGCAGGACCGACGCCCCGCCCGCCAGCAGTATGGCGCCGATCAACGGGCCGGCGGTGGTCAGCAACGCCCAGCCGGCGTTTCGCAGCGCCGCCTCGGGCGCCGCGTCCATGGCCAGCATACGGACAAGCCGGGTCGAAAGGCCGCGGGTCAGCCCGGGACCGGCCATCGCCAGCACCAGTGTCGCGGCCCCCAGCCCGGCAAGGACGGGCAGCTCCCGCGACAGCGGCGTCTCGCCCGCTTCCCGCGCACGCCGAAGCCGGGTTTCGGTGGCCGGCTTGTCGCGGTCCTCAGCCTCCCCCCCTTCCGCCACGGCGCGATCCTGGCCTTACAGGCCGGGAAGGCCGGACCATGCGGTATGCACCGCCTCGGTCCATGCCCCCAGGATGTGCGACGCCAAAACGCCCAGCAGCACGATCCCGCCCAGGATCTGCCCCGGCGTCGCCGCAGTGTAAACCTGCAACTGCGGAACCAGGCGGGCCAGCAAGCCCAGCGCCACCTGGAACACCAGCCCTGCCAGCAGGAACGGCGCCGAAAGCCGGAGGGCCAGGCCGAAGCAAGCCACCAGCGCGCCCGTGATGCTCTCGGCCAGCGGCCCCGCCGGCAAGACAGAGCCTGGCGGCATGAGTTGGTAGCTCCCGGCCAGCGCGGTCAGCGGCAAGGCGTAAAGCCCAGTCGAAAGGATCACCACAGGCGCCACCAGGCCGAACAGCCGGGACATGGCGGCCGACTGACCGCCTAGCGCCGGGTCCTGCTGCACGACGCTCGACAGGCCCAGCATGTAGGACACGACCGCCCCCGCCATGCCGAGCGCCAGCGCCGGCAGCCGGGCCATCCAGCCGAGCAGGCCGCCGACCAGCAACTCCGTCGCGACCATCGCGGCCCCGCCCAGGCCGACCTCGGGCACGGCGGGCACTGACGGCGCGACGGCCGGAAGCAGGAGGACGGTGATCGCCAGCGTCAGCCCGGCGCGAACGGTGGGCGGCGGCTCGGCTTCCCCCAAGCCCGGCAGCAGCATGACCGCCATGCCGGTGCGGGACAGCACGAGGGCGAAGGCAAACGCCCAGCCCGGCAACGCCGCCAGCAGCGCCGCGTCATCCATCGCCCAGCCCCCATGGGACGGGGACCCTCACCGGCCGCCGACGACGATCAGACGATCCATCAGCACATGGGTGTAGTCCACCAGGCTGGAGGCCATGAAGGGACCAAGCAGCATCAACGCGCCGCCCAGCACCAGCAGCTTCGGCAGGAAAACAAGGGTGGCCTCGTTGATCTGCGTGACCGCCTGGATCAGCGACACCACCAACCCGACCGCAAGCGCCGCGACCAGCAGCGGGCCGCCGAGCTTCAGCACGATCCACAGCGTTTCCCGGAGGGACGCCGCGATCTCGACATCGTCCATGTCAGATCGGCATCCGCATCACGTCCTGGTACGCCTGCACGACGCGGTCGCGGATGGCGACGGCGGATTGCAGCGCCAGTTCCGCGCGGGACACGGCCGTGACCACCTCTGTCAGGTTGCCGCCCCCGGCGATGGCCTGCATCGACTGCGCGTCCGCCTGGTGCCCGGCATCGACGACGGAGCCAAGCGCCCGGGTCAGCATGTCGCCAAAGCCCGACGTGGCCGCCCCGCCCTCCCCTGGCCCGGCGCCGTTCTGCACGCGCGCATAGGCGCCGGCGGCGCCGGCCGGGGTGACGGTGACGACCGGAACCGTCATTTCAGCATCTCGATCGTGCGCGTCAGCATCGACCGGGTCACCTCCATCACGTTCATGTTGGCGCTGTAGCCGCGCTGCGCTTCGCGCATGTCCATGACTTCGATGAAGCTGTTGACGTTGGGCGTCTTGACATAGCCCTTCGCGTCAGCCGCCGGGTGCGACGGGTCGAAGCGCGTGGGCAGCTCGCTTTGGTCTGGCGCGATGGTCTTGACGCGCACGGTCGTGGCGCCCAGCGCCGCATCCATCCGGTTCTCGAAGGTGATGACCTTGCGGCGGTATGGCTCCGCGCCGGGCGTGGAGCCAGTGGTGTCCTGGTTGGCCAGGTTTTCGGCGATGGTGCGCAGGCGGGCCGTCTGCACATCCATGCCGCGGGCCGAGAGGGTGAGCGCCTTGGTGATGTCCATCGCTTCTACCCCGCCCGGCCCATCGCGGTGCGGAACATGCCCTGGTACTTGCGATACAGGTTCGCCACCAGTTCCTGCGTGTTGGACGTGTCGGCCACTTTGGTCAATTGATCCTCCATCGAGACGCCGTTGCCGTCCGGCGAGCGCTCCCGCGGCCGAACCGTTTGGCCGGATTGCAGGGTGCCGGTGATGGCGATGTGCTTGGGGTCGGTGCGAACCAGCGCCGCCGCCGGGTCGGCGTGCGCCAGGGCCTGGGCGAAGGGTGGCAGGTCCCGCGGCTGGTAGCCTGGCGTGTTGGCGTTGGCCACGTTCTGCGCAAGCAACTCCTGCCGCCGCCCAACCCAGGCGAGGCGCTGCTCCGCCAAGCGGAACAAGCCGATGTCGGCAGAGCCTACTCCGTTCGGGTCCATCACATTCCCCTGTTTGCTCGCGGGCAGGATGCACGGGTTTAGTTAACGCAACCTTTAAGCGCATTGGAAACGGATTAGTAACCAATTATTGTTATGCTGCGGGCATGACGAACCTGACTGTCCCCCACGACCTGGAACTCTGGCCGCGGCCGGCCCACAACGCTGCGGCCGAGTTGGCAGGCCTGTCCAAAACTTTGCACGACACGGTGAACATCGCCGCAGGCCTGGCCGCGGGCGGGCGCCGGGTTGACGTGACCGGGCTTGAGCGGTCGGTGGGACTGCTCTGCGCCAAGGCGCTCGACCTGCCGCAGGGTGAGAGCCGCGCGGCTTGCGGCTTGCTTTTTTCGTTGCTTAATCGGATTGATGCGTTGGGCATGGCGCTTCGGGCCATGGACCCGTAGCCATTCTTCAACGGCAAAAGGCCGCCTGATGTCCGCTTTGATCCAAACTGTCGCGATGGCTGGGGCGGCGCTGGCCGCGGTGCTCGGCAGCATCGTGCTGGCCGGGCGCGGCGCGCGGATGCTGCGGCTTGCTCAGCCGGTCGCCGGTCGCCGGCTTGTGCTGGGGGAAGTCTTGGCATTGGACCGCACCCGGCGGTTGCAGTTGGTCTCGTGCGACGGGCGCGAACTGCTGCTGCTGATTGGCGGCAGCTCCGAACAGGTGGTCGGCTGGCTGCCAACCGCGTCGGGAACCATCCTGTGAAACAGGCGCCGCGGCGTCTCGCCTGCGCGGCGCTGCTGATCCTGGCGCTGGCCCCAAGCCTCGCCCACGCGCAATCGGTCAACATCGACCTGGGCGCCGCCGGGCAGGCAGGCGCGACGGGCCGGCTTGTGCAGCTCACCGCCCTTGTCACCGTGCTGTCGCTCGCGCCCAGCCTGCTGGTGATGGCCACCGCGTTCACCCGGATCGTCATCGTGCTCTCGCTGCTGCGGAGCGCAATCGGCGCGCAAGGCACGCCGCCCAACACCGTGCTGATCGGCTTGGCCCTGTTCCTCACCTACTTCGTCATGCAGCCGGTGATGGACCAGGCCTGGACCGGCGGCCTGCTGCCGATGACGCAAGGCCAGGTCGGCGAGATGGAAGGGCTGCGGCTGACCGCCGAGCCGTTTCGAACCTTCATGGCCGCCAACGTCCGCGGCGCCGACTTGCAGCTCTTCCTCGACCTGGGACAGATCCAGGCTCCGCCCACCCCGGACCAGGCGCAGTGGCGCGCCCTGGTGCCTGCCTTCATGATCGGCGAGATGCGGCGCGCGTTCGAGATGGGGTTCCTGCTCTACCTGCCGTTCCTCGTCATCGACTTGGTCGTCGGCAGCGTGCTGATGAGCCTGGGCATGATGATGCTCCCGCCCAACGCAGTGTCGCTGCCGTTCAAGCTGATCTTTTTCGTTCTTGTGGACGGCTGGCGGTTGGTCTCCGGCAGCTTGGTGCAGGGGTTTGCGACGTGACGCCCCGTCATCGGCTCAGGAATCGCGCGCCCGGGACGTTTTGCGTTGGCCCGGGCTACGGCTGCTCCACCGGACCATACAGCAAGGCATTCAGCAGGTTGAACTCTGTGGTCGATGTGAAGTAGCGGTTGTCGAACCCTCTGCGAAGCCCGGTGGGGTCGCCGAAGACGAGGGCGGCCGCAAACGGTTTGTCGTCATATTCCGGAACGACGGGCGCCACATGGCTCGGTTGGCGGTGCAGCGACGCGCATGTCTTCATCCAAGACGCCCAGCCGTCCGGTCGGTAAAGCTTCCTCTGCCGCTGATCATGTTCGGCTTCCCGGTCGGTGATGAAGCGCGCGTAGTCCGCCGGCAGCACGATCCAACCCGTGCTGGCCCGGAGCCTCTTCTTGGTGGAAAATTTCAAGTCCCGCAGTTCGTCCTTATTGCGGCTGATGATGGTGAGCACGTCGTCCGCGGCGCGAGCCAGGGAGCGCGGCGCTCGGGCGTTCCGAGTCAAGGCAAGGCAGCATCCCTTCAGCCGACGCAGCGCCGCGCCGTCCTGCATGCTGACGCTGAAGCTGAAGATCTCGGAAAGGTCGATCCCGCTCCAGTCCTCCATGACGGTGGGGCCGATGAAGTAGGCGTGCTCCGGGACCACCGCAATTGGGCAACCCTGGCCGCCAGCCAGCAGCGGGCCTGAGGCCACGCCGAGCGTCCTCCGGAAGGCGAGGGCCACCTCCTCATTGGCGAAGGACCGGAACTTCCTCTTCAAAGCGTGCCAATGCAGGTTGCGGAACAGCGCCGTGGCATGCTCCTGAGCCGCGCGGGCCGCAAGGGACACCTCGGTGCCCTCCTCCACCATGGCGATGCGGCACTCCTTCAGGAACGCCTCCACCTGGGTGGCCATGGTCCTCGCCGCGGTTTCGAGGCCGATCTGGCCCACCGGCACCACGGCGCCGCGGAAGCCTTCCGCGCAACGGCCCTTGATCCTCGTTTCAAGCATGGCCCGCAGCAGCAGCACCATGCCCGCCAGGTCGATCTTCTGCCGGGCCCACTTCACGGGATTGAGCGTGCCGTCCTCCTCGGTGCGGACCAGGTCCTCGACCATGAGGACGATGCGCCGGTCGAATCCGTCCCCGCTCAATTCCGTTCCGTCTGGCCCGGTGAACCTGCCCCGGCCGCGGAAGACCATCTGCGACACCTCCATCAAGGAAGCCTCGATCTCGAAGCGCGGCACAAGGATGATCAGGGTCGTCGCCTTCGGGAAGGAGATGCCTCGGGAGCCGGCGGAGGTCATCAGGAAGACGCGCTTGGAGTCCCGCACATGCTCCTGCATCATGTGCCGCCGGCGCATCGCGTCCACACTGCCGTGAAGCTCCGCCACGTCGTTCCCCTGCATGCCATGGTCCCGGACCAGCCGGTTGCGCACGGCCTTGAGAAAGGCCTTGTCCTGGGCGAAGTAGATCGTCTGCTGATCGGGGTGTGCCCGCACCGCCTCGGCGATCCGGGCGGCCGCGGCGATCACGATCCGCTCGCCATGGGCCTGGCGCGCGAGACGCCGGGCATCCCCGGCCTCTGCCTTGGTCATATCAAGCGTGTCGATGCGGACCGCGTACTCCACCTCAAGCCGGCCGGCCGGGTAGCCATCCGCCATCACGTGCAGGACATCCGTCTTGATCTGCCCCACCTTGAGGCGGCCCGTGGCCAGGTCGAAGGGCTGCCCCTTGCCGCCCGGGGTGATCATCAGGCGTTGCGGCGCTTCCGCCCAACCGCACCGCTTTTCCTCCCCGTCGTCGGCCTCGACGCCGGCGGCGCTTTCCAGGTAGGAGCGGAACGCCTCAGGGGTGGAGAGCGACGCATCCGCCAAGATGAGGACGCAGCGGAACGGACCCGTCTCGCCGAAGGGGTCCAGGAACTCCCGCCGCAGCCAATCCGCCACGGCATGGACCATCGGCGCCCCGGCCCCATCGCCCGTGATCTCGTCGATCATGACCAGCACGAGCGGACGCTCCGCCGCCATGGCGCGGCGTTCGTCGATGCCGTCATGGCGACCCACACCGGTCTCGAACAGGTGCCCGAGGGCGTTGATCGTGGTCTTGGCCGCGCCGGTCTGCCGGAAGCCCTGGATGGCTGCCGTCATGGCGACGGCGGGCGCCCCGGGGTTCATGCGCATGAGCTTCCGGCATTCCGAAGCCAGCGTTTGCAGCACGCCCGGCGTGCGGACATCCTCCAGGTGCATCGTCCGCTCGTCAACATCGACCGCGTAGGACGCCCGGCGGTGGCGCCCTTCGGCGATCTGCTCCGCCTGGTCGGGCGTGAGGTGCAGCACCCCTCCTTCGAGGAGGTCGCGCATCCTGACAGAATTGCTGTTCGCTTCCACCACGACGGCGCCGGTGACTTTGGCCTTGATGCCCTGATCCCCGGCCCAGGAAGCGGCGCTGGCGATCAGGTTGTGATTGGCGGTCACGGCAAAGGCGCCGGGAGCGAAGCCTTCCACGACCGAGCGGGTGACGCCGGCGTTGATCACCACGCGCGGGCTGAAATAAGCGAAGAAGCACCGCTCCGCCCCTGGAAGCGCCTTGAGCAACGAAGTCGTCTTGCCGATGCCGGGATGCCCGAGGAGGCCGAGGACGGTGAGGGCGCCGGGCCTGGCCCTTTGCACGGCCGTGACGATGGCGGCCTCGTTCAAGGCCCGCGGGGTGACGGCAGGGTCGGCACCGCCGTCAGGAGGCCCGTCCAACCCCTTCGCACCTTGGCCGCTGCCCCGCTCGCCGCCGGACTTGGCCTCCTCGCTTCCGGGCCGGGCCTGCTCCCGCAAGCGACCCTCAAGGGCTTGCCGGGCTGGCGCTCCCAGGAAGGCCGCAACGCCGGCGTCGCAGCCCTCCACCCAACCCAACGCCTCTTCCCAGGGAGTGGCCTCGTTCGGGTTGCGGAACCCGGTCATGGTCTCGGTGAACGCACGCGGCGCCAGGGCGCGGCCGGCCTGCACATCCAGGATGCCGCTGAGACCTTGGCGGAGCGCCCGGGGCAATCCCTTCCGGATCAGGCGGTAAACCCCCTCCAGGCGTTCCTCGAACGGCCGCTCAGCCTTGTCGGCGCCCCGGTACAGGTGGCCCAAGGCCTCCACGAGCTGGCGTTTCGCGTCGCCTTGGCTGCCGGCCCCGAGCGACGCGTTGACGGACTCGATCCCGGCGGCGGTGACGGCCACCACGTCGGCGTGCAGGCCGGCGTTCAGCGCCTCCTGGGGCAGCATGGCCGCGAGGACGCCCGCATAGGAGCAGCCCTGGGCAAGCTTGTAGAGCGGCTTGTCGCGCCCCGTGAAGGCGAGCAGCTGGCCAACCATCTCGGCGGACACGGTGAACCCGACGCCCTCGACCTCGGCGGCGAGGTTGGAGAACACGCCGCGGCCCGACACGAGGCGCGTGTACCGCGACATCTCCCTGGCATGCGCCTCCTCGGTCCCGAAATCGTCGATTTCGGACGGCACGTTGAGCGAGAATTCCAGGCACAGCAGACGCCGTTGCCCGCGGCGTCCCTCCATCATGAGGAGGAAGTCGGCGTTGGCCGGTGCCCCTCTGGTGACAAGGCGCTCAGGCGCCGCGGCGATCCCGAACAGGGCGGCGAACTCGCGCCCTCGTGCCATGCGTGCTTCGTCTGGGATGTACGCCTCGTGCCCGGGCCGCCTTTCCTTCAGGTCCAGGGGACACCAGATCGCCGCCGTCTCCTTGAAGCGGGGCTTTTTCGGCAGGCCGCGCCACCACTCGCGGGCCACGGTCCAGCCATTGCCGTAGCCCACCACCGAAAGGTGGTCGTGGTAGGAGGAGACCAGGCGCCGCGCGTTGGCGTCCACGGTTTCCGCCTGGACCAGGCAGTGCTGCAGCACGTCCTTCGGCTTGGCGCGGCGCCAGGGCGCCAGGCCCGGCAAATCCCGCCGGACGATCCCTTGGTGCACGAGGAAGGAGAGAACACCCCGCTTCACCGACACCTCGAACACGTCTCCCCAAACGGAGCGCATATGCACGGATGCAGGCAGCGGTCCCGTCGAGGACTCGGGTTGCGCCCGTGGCTTGGCTTCAAGGTCCATGTC
>CAXSEX010000058.1:0-14745 GCA_964236415.1 uncultured Acetobacteraceae bacterium
ACTGTCCGCCGCCCGGGCATGGCTCGCCGACCATCCGGACGCGCCGGCCTTGCCACCCGGCCTGGACGGGCAGCTTGCGGACGCCCGCGGCGCCCTGGCGACGGCGCGGGCGAAATGGCATGCGGCGCAGGAGGCCCACGGGGCCGCGTCGAGGCAGGCCGATGGGATCGAGCGGGACGCGGCGGCAGGACGCTTTGCCGCGGAACTGGCCCGCTTGCCGGGATGGCTCGGGGAGGCCGAGAAGGCCGCGAAGGATATGGCCGCCCGCCGCGCCGACCACGCCGCGACGCTGCGCCTCGTCGGCGACGCGCTGCGCGACATCGGTGCGGCGGTCCCGGTGGAGCAAGCCGGGTCGATGGTGCCGCCCGTCGCGGCCGTGCGGGCGGCACGGGCGGCGATCACCGGGCACGCCGGGCTGCGCACGGCGCGGAACCTCGCGGACGACCGGGTGCGCAAGGCGCAGCGGATGATGGCGGAGGCCGAGCAGGAACCCGCGGCGGCGGCGTCGCTGCCTGAGGGCCTGGCGTCGCTGCTGCACGAGATCCGGGCCGACCGCAGCCCGGCCCAGCACGCCGCGGAGACAGCCGACGCCCTGCGCGCGGCGCTGGCGCAGTTGCGCGCGGCGCTGGCGCAGGCGCCGGGCTGGACGGCCGGCGCGGAGGCGCTGCGCGCGCTGGCGCCCCCGGCCGAATCGGCGTTCGAACGGCTGGACGCGGCACGCGCCGCCGCGGAAGCCTCCGACCGGGGCGCGAAGGACATGCTGGCCCGGCTGACGCGGGACCGTGACGCGGCGCTCGCGCGCCTGGCCACGCTGCGGGAGCAGCCCTTGCCGGACGCCGCCGCCATCGCCGCGGCCCGGGCGGCGCGCGACCGCGGCTGGCGGCTGATCCTGCGCCATGCTTTCTCGCCGGACGGCCCGGACGGAGAAGGGGAGCAAGCCTATGCTGGCGGTGAGCCGCTGCCGCTGGCCTTTGAACGGCACCTCCGTGCCGCCGACGAGTTGGCCGACCGCCGGATGGCCGAACTGGACCGGGTCAACGAGGCCGACCGGCTGATCCGGCAGGCCGCGGCGCTCGATGCGGAACGGGATGCCGCGTGCCGGGCGACGGCGAAGGCTGGCACCATTCTGGATGATGCCGTCCAGGCTTGGACCGGCGCGTGCATGCCCCTCGGCCTCGGCCCCGACTCGACGGTGGCGGACCTGCGCGGCATGCTGGCCGCCCGGCGCCAAGTCATACTGGCGATGCAGGCAGCCGAGGTGGCGGAGGGCGCTGCGGCGGAGCTTGCCGCCGCGCACGCAGCCTGGACCCGGCGGCTCGCGGCGCTGCTGGGCGGCTCGGATCAGCCGTTGCCGGCCTTGCTGGCGCTCGGCGACGCCCGGGTTGCGGCGGCGCAGGCGGCCGAGCGGGCGTTGGCCGGTCGGCAGACGCTGCGGAACGCGGCGCAGCGGGAGCAGCGGGACGCGGCCGAGGTCCTGGCGACCGCCTCAACGGCCTTGCAGGATTGGGAGGCCAATTGGGCGGAGATGCTGCTTTGCCTCAGCCGCCCGCCCGGCGAGCCGCCGGACGCGACCGCGGCGGTGCTGGACCGGATCGCGGAACTCGATGGGCACGACCGCGAGGCAAGGGCGCTGCAAGCGCGCATCGCCGACATGCAATCGGACCTCGACGGCTTCGCCGCGGCGGTGGAAACGCTGGCCGGCGGGTTGGGCGGGCCGGCGGGGCAGGACGCGGCGGCCACGGCCCAGGCGCTGGTGGCCCGGCGCGACCGCGCGGCGGCGCTGGACAGCGGGTGGGAGCAGGCGCAGTTGGCGCTCCGGCAAGGCCGTGAGGCGCTGGACGACGCCAAGCGGCGGCTCGACGCGGCGCAGCAGGATCTGGGCCGGGTGATCGCCGCCGCCGGGGCCGCGACGGCCGAGGACGCCGACGCCCGCATCGCAGCGGCGCGGGAGCACAGCCGGCACGCGGCCATGCGGGACACCGCGCTCGCGGGCTTGCGGGAGCACGGCGACGGCCGGGCGGAGCAGGCGCTGTTGGAAGAAGCGGACGCGGTGGCGCCCGAGGCGATGGCGGCCGAGCGCGACGCCGCCGAGGCCGCCGCGGCCGACGCCGGCGCGCGGGCCGAGGTCGCGGCCATCGCGCTCGACAAGCTGCGGACCGAGTTCGACGCCGAGGCCGAAGCCACCGCGGCCATCGAGGCGCGCGCCGAGCTTGAAGCGGCGTCCACGCTGTATGCGCGGCGGCTGGAGGACCAGCTTGTGTTGCAGGTCGCGTCCGGGATGCTGGCCCGCGCCATGGCGGCGGTGGAGGGCGACGCGGGCAGCGGGCTGCGCAGCATCTCGGAAGCGTTCTCCGCCGTGACGGACGGCGCCTACGGCATCGCCGCCGCAGAGGACGGCCCCGACGGCACGGCGCTCCACGCCGTCGAGCGCCGGCACCCGGCGGAGCGCAAGGAACTGCACCAGCTTTCGGAAGGCACGCGGGACCAGCTTTACCTGGCGCTGCGTCTGGTGGCGCTGCGGGATCATTGCGCCGCCGGGCCGCCGCTGCCGTTCATCGCCGACGACATTCTGCAGACTTTCGACGACGGCCGCGCGGCGGCGGCGCTCCGGGCCTTGGTGGCGTTGAGCGCGCATGTGCAGGTGATCGTGCTGACGCACCACGAGCACCTGGCCCGCCTCGCGGAGGGCTTGGCGCCGGGATGCGTGTCGGTCCAGCGGCTCTAGAATACCTGGCGGAACAGGAAGTACAGCCCGCCCGCCAGCAGCGCCGCCGCCGGCAGGGTCAGCACCCAGGCCATCGCGATGCTGCGCACCGTGCTCCATTGCAGGCCGGAGCCGTTGGCCGCCATGGTGCCCGCGACGCCGCTCGACAGCACGTGCGTCGTCGAGACCGGCAGGCCGTATGCGTCGGCCGCGCCGATGGTGATCATGGCCACCACCTCCGCCGCGGCGCCCTGCCCATAGGTCAGGTGCGTCTTGCCGATCCGCTCGCCCACCGTCACCACGATGCGCTTCCAGCCGATCATCGTGCCCAGCCCCAGCGCCACCGCGACGCCCACCTTCACCCAGAGCGGGATGAACTTGGTGCCGCTGTCAAGCTCACCCTTCCATGCCTTCAGCGTGGCATTTTCGTCAGGAGTGAAGGCCAGGCCCTGCTTTTCCATCTGGCGCACGGCTTCCGACGCCAGGAACATGTCGTTGCGGACGTTCTGCACCTGCTCCGCGGGCACACGCTTGATCGCGCCATAGCCCTGCACTTGCGCCCCCATGTCGCGCGCCAGGCTCGACATGGCCGCAAAGACATCGGGCTTGCTGAAGCTCTTTTCCTGCAGCGCCTGCGTCACCCGGCCCCGCGCCTGGTCAACCGGAACGGTCTCGTGCTGGGCACGGGCGGTGAACAGGCCATCCACCTTCTGCGTCGCCTGCAGGAAGCCCGGCGTGCTGCTTTCCGGCAGCGCCCGGTTCAGCGCGTAGGCCGTGGGCGCCACGCCGATCAGGATCAGCATGATCAGGCCCATGCCCTTCTGCCCGTCGTTGGAGCCGTGCGCGAACGACACCCCGGTGCAGGTCAGGACCAGCAGGCCGCGTATCCACATGGGCGGCTTGCTGTTGCCGTCCGGCGCCTCGTAAAGCTGCTTGGACTTCACGACGGCCTTCATCAGCAGCAGCAGCAGCGCCGCGCCGACGAAGCCGACGATGGGGCTGACGAGCAGCGCCTTGAACACGCCCCACACCTGCGACCAATCAACGCCCGACACGCTCGACCCGGCATTGAGCCACTGGTTGGCCAGGCCCACCCCGATGATCGAGCCGATCAGCGTGTGGGACGAGCTGGCCGGCAGCCCGAGCGCCCACGTCCCCAGGTTCCAAAGGATGGCCGCGATCAGCAGCGCGAAGATCATCGCATACCCGGCGCCGCTGCCGACCTGCAGGATCAACTCGACCGGCAGCAGGCTCACCACGGTGAAGGCGACGGCACCGGAGGAGGTAAGCACGCCCAGGAAGTTGAAGAACCCCGACCAGACCACCGCATACTGCGCCGGCAGGGTGTGCGTGTAGATGACCGTGGCGACCGCGTTGGCCGTGTCGTGAAAGCCGTTGACGAACTCGAACCCCAACGCGATCAACAGGGCCAAGCCCAGCAGCACGATGGCGGCGGTGGCCAACGGCGGCCCACCGGCGGCCGAGATGTCATGCGTCAGGCCCTGCACCACGAAGCCGATGCCGACGACCAGCAGCCCGATGACGATGATGACGACCGAGCCGTGCGGCTTGTTGTCGAGGTTGGGGCCGCCGCGCGGCGCGGCGCCCGCCGGGACCTGGCTGGAATTCATGGCGATATCTGACATCGGTGCGGTCCCGCTCGGTTTGGCGGGACCCTAGCCAACCGGCAGGCTTAATCCACGACAGCTTCGTGACATTTTCTGAAACCCGGTCACGGCTTCGGGAAGCGCCGCCCCGGCCCGCAGGCGGGGGCGGCGCCGGCCGGATCAGTAGCGGTACAGCTCGTGCTTGAACGGGCCGGACACGGTTGCGCCGATATACTCCGCCTGCTTCGGCGTCAGCTTGGTCAGCGCCGCGCCGACCTTCGCCAAGTGCAGCGCCGCCACCTTCTCGTCGAGCTGCTTCGGCAGGGTATAGACCTGGTTCTGGTACTTGCCTGCCGGCGCCGTCCACAGCTCGATCTGCGCCAGCACCTGGTTGGTGAAGGAGGCGGACATCACGAAGCTCGGGTGTCCCGTGGCGTTGCCGAGGTTCACCAGGCGCCCCTCGCTCAGCACGATCAGGCGCTTGCCGTCGGGGAACACGACCTCGTCCACCTGCGGCTTCACGTTCTCCCAGCGGAAGTTGCGCAGGCCCTCGATCTGGATCTCGCTGTCGAAGTGGCCGATGTTGCAGACAATGGCGCGGTTCTTCATGGCGCGCATGTGGTCCACGGTCAGCACGTCGATGTTGCCGGTCGCCGTCACGAAGATGTCGCCGCGCGGCGCCGCATCCTCCATGGTCACGACTTCATAGCCCTCCATCGCCGCCTGTAGCGCGCAGATCGGGTCCACCTCCGTCACCAGCACGCGGCAGCCGCCGTTCTTGAGGCTCGCCGCCGACCCCTTGCCCACGTCGCCGTAGCCGGCCACGACGGCGACCTTGCCGGCCATCATCACGTCCGTGCCCCGGCGGATCGCGTCAACCAGGCTTTCCTTGCAGCCGTACAGGTTGTCGAACTTCGACTTGGTGACGCTGTCGTTCACGTTGATCGCGGGCATCTTGAGCGTGCCGGCCTTCGCCATCTCCCACAACCGGTGCACGCCGGTGGTGGTCTCTTCGCTCAGGCCCTTGATGCCGGCCAGCATCTCCGGGTGCTTCTCGTGCATCACCTTGGTCAGGTCGCCGCCGTCGTCCAGGATCATGTTCGGGGTCCAGCCATCGTGGAGCGAAGCTCCGCTTCCTCCAGGCCCCCGCACCGTGGCCTCGATGCACTCCCAGAACTCCTGCTCGTTCATGCCCTTCCAGGCGAACACCGGGGTGCCGGCCACGGCCACCGCGGCGGCGGCGTGGTCCTGGGTCGAGAAGATGTTGCAGGACGACCAGCGCACGGTGGCGCCCAGCGCCGTCAGCGTCTCAATCAGCACCGCGGTCTGGATGGTCATATGCAGGCTGCCGGCGATCCGCGCGCCCTTCAGCGGCTTCGACGCACCGTACTCGGCCCGCAGCGCCATGAGGCCGGGCATCTCGTCCTCAGCCATCAGGATCTCCTTGCGGCCCCATTCGGCAAGGGAGATGTCGCGGACTTTATAGTCATGAGGGGTGTTCACGTCGGGCATGGATAACGGCTCCTTGTTAGCGCGACGGTATATAAGGATATCTTTAACTGTGCAATGCAGGGTGGCGCAACCGGGGATCAGTGGACCGACGCGGCGGCTGTGTTATGGTGCGGAATCATGGTTGCAGTCGCGAAAATCCCCATGCGGATGACAGTCGATGAGTTCCTGGATTGGGACTCAGGCGACGGCTTGACTTGGCAACTTGTCGATGGCGAACCGCAGGCCATGGCACCGGCCAAGACCAACCACGCGGCTTTGCAGAACGAATTGGGCAGATTGATCGGGAACCACTTTGTTGCGAATGGAAGCCCATGCTCAGTTTTATCAACACCTGGCGTGACTCCGAGCGTTCGGGGCCGCTCCAACGTGCGTATTCCTGATATCGCCGTACGATGCAGCGAACCTCAGCAAGAGTCTGCCATTACCGATCCGGTGCTGATCGTCGAGATTCTTTCGCCAAGCAACGAGGCGGAAACCTGGTCGAACGTTTGGACTTACATCACCATCCCGAGCTTACGTGAAGTCCTCGCGCTATACAGCGTCAGCATCGGCGCTGAAATCCTGCGCCGCCGACCAGACGGCACCTGGCCGCAAGAAGCGGAAACCATCCTGGATGGCGACCTGATCCTGCAGAGCATCGGCTTCCAAGTGCCGCTCGCGGACATCTACCGCACCACGCATCTGCGGCGGCCACCCGGCGGGTAGCCGCCCTTCCAATCAGGTATTCATCGCGTCGAAGAAGTCCTGGTTGGTCTTGCTGTACTTCAGCTTGTCCAGCAGGAAATCCATCGCGTCCGTCATGCCCATCGGACCCAGGATGCGGCGCAGCACCCACATCTTGGACAGCGTGCCGCGCTCCACCAAGAGTTCCTCCTTGCGGGTGCCGGACTTGGTGATGTCGATGGCGGGGAAAGTGCGCTTGTCCGAGAGCTTGCGGTCCAGGATGATCTCGGAGTTGCCGGTGCCCTTGAACTCCTCGAAGATCACCTCGTCCATGCGGCTGCCGGTGTCGATCAGCGCGGTCGCCACGATGGTCAGCGAGCCGCCCTCCTCGATGTTGCGCGCGGCGCCGAAGAAGCGCTTTGGGCGCTGCAGCGCGTTGGCGTCGACGCCGCCGGTCAGGACCTTGCCCGAGCTTGGCACGACGGAGTTGTAGGCCCGCGCCAGGCGGGTGATCGAGTCGAGCAGGATCACCACGTCGCGCTTGTGCTCGACCAGGCGCTTGGCCTTCTCCAGCACCATCTCGGTGACGGCGACGTGCCGGGTCGCCGGCTCGTCGAAGGTGCTGGCGACGACCTCGCCCTTCACGGTGCGGGACATGTCGGTGACTTCCTCCGGCCGCTCGTCGATCAGCAGCACGATGAGGAAGACCTCGGGATGGTTGGCGGAGATGGCGGTGGCGATGTTCTGCAGCATCACCGTCTTGCCGGTGCGCGGCGGCGCCACGATCAGCGCGCGCTGGCCCATGCCGATGGGCGCGATCAGGTCGATCACCCGCGGCGTCATGTCCTTGCCCGGCCCCTTGGCGACCGATTGGAAGTTCTCGACCTCCATCTTCAGCTTGCGGTCGGGATACAGCGGCGTGAGGTTGTCGAAGTTGATGCGGTGGCGCACCGCGTCGGGCGGCTCGAAGTTGATCGTGTTGACCTTGAGCAGCGCGAAGTAGCGCTCCCCGTCCTTGGGCGCGCGGATCTGCCCTTCCACCGTGTCGCCGGTGCGCAGCGCGAAGCGGCGGACCTGGTTCGGGCTGATGTAGATGTCGTCCGGGCCGGGCAGGAAGTTGGCCTGGGCGCTGCGCAGGTAGCCAAAGCCGTCCGGCAGGATCTCCAGCGTGCCTTCGCCGTAGATCGCCTGGTCGTTGTCGGCGAAGTTCTTGAGGATCGCCACCATCATGTCCTGCTTGCGCAATGACGAGGCGTTCTCGACCTGGAGGGATTCGGCGAAGCTCAGAAGGTCGGCCGGGGATTTGGCCTTGAGTTCGGCGAGGTGCATGCGGCTGCCTCAGTGTATGGAGATGCGTGGGGCGGGACATCGTGCCGGCCGGAGTCCGCGGGTGCGGTGGCAGGCGTTGTCCCGAAGTGTGGAAGAACCGGGCCGAAAGCCGCGAATTCGTGGTGGGGCGGCGCCGGTCTTGCCCCGTGCCGCCGCTGTCCAGTTGGCACCGGCAACTCACGGCGTCAAGCAATTTCAGCGTGGCGGGTCAGAAAGGCTTGACGATGACCATGACCACGGCGACGACCAGCAGCAGCGTCGGCACTTCGTTGGCATAGCGGAAATAGCGGTGCGGCTTCATGTTGCGGTCTTCCAGGAAGTCCCGGCGCCACTTGCCAGCCGCCCCTTGGAAACCGGTCATCAGGAACACGGCGGCGAACTTCACGTGCCACCAGTTGAACGGCGTCCATGCGACGATGCCCGGCGTCAGCACCAGCAGCAGCCCGAACAGCCAGGTACTCAGCATCGCCGGCAGCATGATCTGCTTCAGCAAACGGCGCTCCATGACCTTGAACCGCTCGCTTTCCGCCGACCCGCGTGCCATCCCGCAGTGATACACGAACAGCCGCGGCAGGTAGAACAGCCCGGCCATCCAGGCCACCACCGAGATGACGTGCAGCGCCTTGGTCCAGGGATAGACGTACCCCAGCGCGGCAATCGTCATGCGGCGGCGTGCATCGCAGCCCCGAACAGCGCTGGCAACTCGGACAGCGCCCGAACCGGCCGGGCACCCGCCGCCCGCAGCGCCTCGCCGGGTCCGTGCGGGTCAAGCGCGATGCACGCCATCCCCGCGGCCAGCGCGGCGGCGATGCCCGGAAAGCTGTCCTCCACCACCACGCAGGCCTGCGGCGCCACACCCTGCGCCGCGGCGGCGGCCAAGAACACGTCTGGCGCGGGCTTGCCGGCCGCCACGTCCCGCGCGCTGTGCACCCGGCCCGCGACGAGCGGCGCCAAGCCCGTGCGGGCGAACTTCACCGCCATCTCCTCGTGCGAGGAGTTGGACGCGACCCGGTAGGGGAGGCCGATCGCGGCGGTCGCCCGCAGCACGTCGGCGGCGCCCGGCATGGCCTCCGTTTCCTCCGAAAGCGTCGCGATCAGCCGCCCGCGCACATGCTCCACCCAGCCGTCCGGCGCCGGGCGCCCGGTCTGCGCCGCGACCAGCGGCGGCAGGTCGGACAAGCGCAGCCCGGTGAAGCGCGCCATCGCCTCGGCCGAGTCCATGGGCCAGCCCAGCAGGCTCACCTCCTGCGCCGTGACGCGCGAGGACGGGCCTTCGCTGTCCACCAGCACCCCGTCGCAGTCGAAGATCACCAAACGCAGCGGGCTAAGCGTCACGAGACGGACGCCAAGGCCGGCACGGGCTGGGCGGCACCCGCGCGGGCGTGCGGGCAGTCGCCGAACGGCTTGGGGCAGGTGCGCCCGCCGACGAAGCTGCACAGGCCGGGGCCGCGGCCCAGCGTCATGCGCACCAGTTCGGCCAGGGCCTCGATGAAGCCGGGGTCGCTGTTCTGCGCCGGGCAGCGGAAGTAGCCCGGCACGCCCTCCTTTTCCGCGAGTTCCCGGTACTCGACATCAAGCTCGACCAGCGTTTCCGAATGCTCCGACACGAAGGCGATGGGCACGACCAGCACGGCCGTCTTGTCGCGCGCCGCCCGCTCGATCTCGACCTCCGTGCTGGGGTCGATCCACTTCTGCGGGGTGGCGCGCGACTGGAAGCAGACGGTGTGGTCGAGGTCCGGCATGGCGAGCACGCGGACCACCGCGGCCACCGTGCGCTCCACCTGGAACTGGTAAGGGTCGCCAGCCTTGACGATGCTTTCCGGCAGGCCGTGGGCGGAGAACAGGATGCGCAACGGCACCGCGGGGTCGAGCGCCGCCCGGGCATCCTCGTAGGCTCGGCGCACCATGGCCGCGGTGGCTCGGGCGTAACCGGGGTCGGAATGGTAGCAGCACAGGGCGCTCACCGGCGTCACCAGCCCGGCCTGCGCCGCCGCGTCCCGCCAGGCCGACAGGCTACTGCCGGTGGTCGTCGTGGAGTACTGCGGGTAGAGCGGCACCAGCACGACCTCGTCCGGCTCCCACGCCTTGACCTCGCGGGCGGCGGCCAGGCTGAACGGGTGCCAGTAGCGCATCGCCACGAAGCAGCGCACGTCCATGTCGGACAGCGCGCCCTCCAGCGCGCGGGCCTGCTGCTCCGTCAGTTCCAGCAAGGGCGACTTGCCGCCCAGGATGGCATAGTTGGCGCTGGCCGCCTTGACGCGGGCCTGGGCGATGATGCGGGCGAGCCAGGGGCGCACGAAGAACGGCACCCGCAGGATGGCGGGGTCCTTGAACAGGTTGACCAGGAAGGGGCGGACCGAGGCGGGCTTGTCGGGGCCGCCGAGATTGAACAGCACGACGGCGATCTTGCGTTGGGACATGGTTGCCAACTTGGCCAGTAAGCAGTTGCAGTCAAGCGGCCCGCACCTGCTTCACCAAAGCGGCAACGTGCGCCGGCGGCGTCTGCGGCACGATGCCGTGGCCCAGGTTGAAGACGTGCGGGCGGCCCCGCGCGCCGTCCAGCACGCAGCGCACCTCCGCCCCCATGGCCTCGCCCCCCGCCACCACCGAAAGCGGGTCGAGGTTGCCCTGCGTCGCCACGGTTGCCGGCACCAGCCCGGTCGCGACCGACAGCTCGGCCCCGGTGTCGAGCGCCACGGCGTCCACCCCGGTCTGCGCGGCGTAGGCGCCCACCAGCACGCCGGCCAGGCGCGGGAAGCCGATGATCGGCGTGCCGGGGTGCCGGGCGCGCACGGCCTCCACGATGCGCCGCGTCGGCTCGATCACATGCAGCGCGAACAGCCGGGGCGACAGCACGCCGGCCCAGCTGTCGAACAGCATCACCGCGTCGGCGCCGGCGACGATCTGGCCGGACAGGTACTCGACCGTGGAATGCACCAGCACGTCGATCAGGGAGGCGAACAGCGCCGGCTCCCCATGCGCCATGCCGCGGATGCGGGCGAAGTCCTTGGAGCCGCCGCCCTCCACCATGTAGCAGGCCACGGTGAACGGGCTGCCGGCGAAGCCGATCAGGGTTGTCGCGTCGTCCAGCCCGGCCTTGGTGCGCTCCACCGTCTCCAGGATTGGCGCCACCGCCCCCATGACCCGGCCTGGGTCGAGCGCCGACACCTCCTGCCCATTGGTCAGCCGCGGCAGCACGGGGCCTTCGCCCTCCTTGAACGCCAGGCCATGGCCGAGCGCCCAGGGCAGCATCAGGATGTCGCTGAACAGGATGGCGGCGTCGAAGCCGTAGCGGCGGATGGGCTGCAGCGTCACCTCCGCTGCCAGCGCCGGGGTGGTGCACAGGCTGATGAAGTCGCCGGCCTGCCCGCGCAGCTCCCGGTACTCGGGCAGGTAGCGCCCGGCCTGGCGCATCAGCCACATCGGCGGCGGCCAGACCGCTTCGCCGTTCAGGACACGCAGCAGCGGCTTGGTCATCGCGCTCTCTTACTCTTCAAAGAAGATTTTTTAAGAATCATGAGGAGGTTATATACCCTGTGAGTCCTGGGGTACCCCGTTATTCAAAATTTATCCACACACATGTCCACAGGCTGGAATCCTGGTAAACCCTTGCTTTTGCCAACGTTTCCTGGGGCGCTCCATTCCCGTGCCGGGAAGGCCCGTATTTCATCCCCAGTACCCGACGTTTCGATAGTTATCCCCGCTTTCCACATCGGCCAAACGAAGCCTGTGCGCAAAACTCGAGTTATCCCCGTTATCCCCATCTTTTCCACAGCCCCTGCCGCTTCTGAGAACGGAACCGCCGCACAATGAACCTGCACCTGGTGTCCGACGCGACCGGGGAGACGCTGAACAGCATCGCCCGCGCGACCGTCTCGCAGTTCGAGCACGCCTCCATCGTGTACCACCGATGGAGCCTGATCCGGACCCGCTTCCAGCTGCACCGCGTGCTGGAAGGGATCGAGGCCGAGCCTGGCCCCGTGCTGTCCACCGTGATCGACAAGGCGCTGCGCAACGACCTGGAAACCACCTGCCTGCGGCTCGGCGTGTCGGTGCTGAACGTCCTGGAGCCGGTCTTGGACATGCTGCAGGAGCATATCGGCACGGAGGCGCAGTCCCGGCCAGGGCGGCAGTACGTGCTGGACGCCGACTACTTCCGCCGGATCGACGCCATGCACTACGTGCTCGCGCATGACGACGGCCAGGCGCAGGCGGGGATCGCCTCGGCCGACGTGGTGCTGGTCGGCGTGTCGCGTTCCAGCAAGACGCCGACCTCCTTCTACCTCGCCAACCGCGGGATCAAGGCGGCGAACGTGCCGCTGGTGCCGGGCACGCCGGACCCGCCGGGGCTGGAAACGCCGATCTGCCCGGTGATCGGCCTGACGCTCGACCCGCCGGCGCTGATCGAGATCCGGCGGCACCGGCTGAAGCTGATCGCCGCCGGCAACGACACCGGCCGGGTGCGGCAGGACGCCAGCGACTACGTCGATGTGGAGGCAGTGCGCGGGGAGCTGCTTTGGGCGCGGCGCCTGTGCACCCGCCGCGGCTGGCCGGTGATCGACGTGACCCGGCGCTCCATCGAGGAAACCGCCGCCACCGTGCTGCAGCTCATGGACGCCTGGCACGAGCGGCGGCGGCGGGAAGCGGTGGCGGCGTCTGCGCCCGTCCCGCCCATGCCGCTTCCGCCCACGCCATGATGCAGGCGTCGGTGATGCAGGCATCGGGGCCTCCCTTGGTCCTGGCCAGCCAGTCCGCGGCGCGGGCCGCGCTGCTGCAGGCGGCCGGGCTGCGGTTCGAGGCGCGCCCGGCCCGGGTGGACGAGGCGGCGGTGAAGCGGGCCTGCCGGGCGGAGGGCGCAAGCGCTGCGGAGGCCGCGCTGACGCTGGCCGCCCTCAAGGCGCAGCGCGTCCGCGATCCCCATGCCCTGGTGATCGGCGCCGACCAAATCCTGACCTGCGGCGACGCCTGGTTCGACAAGCCGGACAGCCCCGGGAGCGCGCGGGCGCAGCTTCGGGCGTTGCGCGGCCAACCGCATCGCCTGGCGACGGCCGTTGTCTGCCTGCGCGGCGGACAGGAGGTGTGGCGCCACGTTTCCGAACCCCGGCTGCGCATGCGCGCGTTCAGCGATGCGTTCCTGGAGGAGTACCTGGCCGCGGAGGGCGATGCGGTCCTGTCCTGCGTCGGCGCCTACCGCCTGGAAGGGCTTGGCGTGCACCTGTTCGACGAGGTGCAAGGCGAGCATGCCGCGATCCTCGGCCTGCCGCTGCTGCCGCTGCTGGGCTTCCTGCGCCAGCACGGCGTCCTGGTGGGGTAGCCGCCGGGTTTGCCGGGCCGAATCCTGTGCGGTAGGGTCGGCTGGACGGTTTCAACGAGAGGGGGGGTGGGGCATGGCGGCGAGCAAGGTCTATCCGGATGCGGCGGCGGCGCTGGCCGGGGTGCTGCGGGACGGCATGGTGATCATGGCCGGCGGCTTCGGTGTGTGCGGCATCCCGCAGGTGCTGATCGAGGCGATCCGGGACAGCGGCGTGCGGGACCTCACCTGCATCTCGAACAACGCGGGCCTCGACGACGCGGGCCTGGGACTGCTGCTGCAAACCCGGCAGATCCGCAAGATGATCTCCTCCTATGTCGGCGAGAACGCGACGTTCGCGAAGCAGTACCTCGCGGGTGAGCTTGAGATCGAGTTCAACCCGCAGGGCACGCTGGCCGAGCGCATCCGAGCGGGCGGCGCCGGCATCCCCGCCTTCTACACCCGCACCGGCGTCGGCACCGCCATCGCGGAGGGCAAGGACGAGCGGGAATTCGACGGCCACCGCTACATCATGGAGCGCGGCCTGATCGCCGACCTCGCGGTCGTGCACGCCTGGCGCGGCGACACGGAGGGCAACCTGGTGTACCGGATGACCGCGCGCAACTTCAACCCGGTCATGGCGACCGCGGCCAAGATGGTGGTGGCGCAGGTGGAAGAACTGGTGGAGCCGGGCACGTTCGACGCCGACCACGTCGTGACGCCGGGCATCTTCGTGAAGCGCATCGTCCACGTGCCGGAGGTTGCGAAGCGGATCGAGCAGCGCACGACGCGCAAGCGCGACACGGCCCCGGCTCCGGCGGCGGCCGGCACCGATCCCCTCCCGGCGTAAGGAGAACACCATGCCCTGGACCCGAGACGAAATGGCGGCCCGCGCGGCGCGGGAGCTGCAGGATGGCATGTACGTGAACCTCGGCATCGGCATCCCGACCCTGGTTGCGAACCACATCCCCCCCGGCATCAGCATCCAGCTGCATAGCGAGAACGGCATGCTGGGCATCGGCCCGTTCCCGTTCGAGGGGGAGGAGGACGCCGACCTGATCAACGCCGGCAAGCAGACCGTGACCAAGCTGCCGACCACGAGCTTCTTCGACAGCGCAGCGTCCTTCGCGCTGGTGCGCGGCGGCCACATCGGCATCTCCATCCTGGGCGCGCTGCAGGTGGCGGAGAACGGGGACCTCGCGAACTGGATGATCCCCGGCAAGATGGTGAAGGGCATGGGCGGCGCCATGGACCTGGTGGCCGGCGTGCCGCGCGTCGTCGTGCTGATGGAGCACACGGCGGGCGGCAAGCCGAAGCTGCTGCGCTCCTGCACCTTGCCATTGACGGGGGCCGGCGTGGTGAACCTGGTGGTGACCGAGCTTGGCGTGTTCGACGTGGGGCAGCCCGGCTTCACATTGGTCGATGCGGCGCCGGGCGTGACGGTGGAGGAAATCCGCGGCAAGACCGAGGCTCCGTTCGCCGTTCATCAGGATCTGAAGGCCGCGTAGCCTCTTGATGTCGGGTGCAGGCCGGTCTATTACCCGCGCCTTCCGCAGCCGGGCGCAGGCCCGGCGCCGGCGGGGCTGTAGCTCAGTTGGGAGAGCGCCTGAATGGCATTCAGGAGGTCAGCGGTTCGATCC
>CAXSEX010000059.1:0-6833 GCA_964236415.1 uncultured Acetobacteraceae bacterium
CCACGCGCATCGATTTCACCGCCGCCATTCGGATCGCAAAGTGAACAGCATTGGGGCAAGACCGGCAGCCTTGCTACCGGCGCGGCGGCTCCGGGCGGTGCCCGCTCACGGCCGAACCCGCGTCCCGGCGCAGCCGCAGGAAGCTTGGCAGCGGCACGAGCGCCAGCGCCGCCGCCAGCAGGAACGCGGCGCGGAACGGCGCCACGGGGCCGTGCAGCCCTATCGCCGGGCCGGCCGCCTGCGCCGCGTGCAGCAGCACGGCGCCGAGCGCGATGCCCAGGCCCACCGCCGCCTGGAACGCCGTGTTGAACAAGGTGTTCGCCGCCCCGGTCTGCGCCGCCGGCACCTCCGCGAAGGCCAGGGTGTTCAGGCTGGTGAACTGCAAGGACCGGCTGGCCCCCGCCAGCGCCAGCAGCGCCGCCGCCAGGGGCAGCGGCGTGCCCGGCCCGATCAGCGCGCATCCCCCGATGGCCAGCGCGTTCCCCAGCGTGTTGCCCAGCAGCACGCCGCGGAACCCGTGCCGCCGCAGGATGCCGGAGGTCCACGGCTTGATGCCCAGGTTGGTCATCCCGTACCACAGCACCAGCAGCCCCGACACGAACGGGTCCATCCCCAGCCCGATCTGGAACAGCAGCGGCAGCAGGAACGGCAGGGTGCTGATGGACACGCGCGACACGAACCCGCCAGTCATGGTGGCGCGGAAGGAGGGCACCGCGAAGGCCCCCAAGCCCACCAGCGGGTGCGCGTGCCGCCGGGCGTGGCGCAGGGCGAGGACCCCGGCCACCCCGCTCGCTCCCAGCGCCGCCGCGGCAGCGGCCAGCGCCTGCGCGCCGCCACCGGGCGCCCCGTGGCCCAGCAGGTCGAACGCCCACAGCAGCAGGGCCAGCGCCAGCCCGTTCAGCGCGAAGCCGCGCCCGTCAAAGGGCCGAGGCTCCTGCTCCCCGGCATCACGGATAAGGAACCAAGTAAGAACAAGGCCGGCCATGCCGAGCGGCACGTTGAGGAAGAAGATCCAGCGCCAAGACGCATAGGTGGCGATGAAGCCGCCCACCGGCGGCCCGAGCACGGGCGCCACCAGCGCCGGCCAGGTCAGGGTGGCCATGGCCCGCATCAGGTCCGGCTTGGCCGTGCCGCGCAGCACCACCAGCCGCCCCACCGGCACCATCAGCGCGCCGCCGCCCCCTTGCAGGACGCGCGCCGCCGTGAACTCCCACCGCCCCTGGCTCAGCCCGCACAGCACGGACGCGACGGTGAACAGCGCCATGGCCGCCATGAACACCCGGCGCGCGCCGAACCGGTCGGCGGCCCAGCCGCTGGCCGGGATGAACACCGCAAGCGTCAGCAGGTAGGCGGTCATGCCGATGGCCAAGGCCGGCGGCGTCGTGCGAAAGGACTGCGCCATCTGCGGCAGCGCGGTCGCGATCACGGTGCCGTCCAGGTTTTCCATGAAGAACGCCCCGGCGACGAGCAAGGCAACGGGGGACAGCCGGCGGAGCGGAGCGGACACGGTCACTCGGGAACCCTCAAGCGGAGCCAGGACCTTACCATCGCCCGCGCCGATCAAGAACCGGGCGCGGATCGGGCCGCCTTGCCAGGGTCCCGGCGGTCTGCCTAACTCCCGGAGGTGCGGCAAGCACAAATGGGGAAACGACCATGCCGATGTTCGAGCGCCATCTCCGATGGCTCGCGGCGGCGCTGTGCGCGGCGCTGCTGCTGGGGGCCGGCGCGCTGCCCGCCGCGGCGCAGACCACGGCGGAGATCGTGAAGCGCGGCAAGGTCCGCATCGGCGTGCTGACGGGGTCGCCGCCGATGGGCATGGTGGACGGCACGGGCAACCCCATCGGCTACGACGTGGACATGGCGAACCTCATCGCCAAGTACATGGGCGTGCCTGTGGAGCTGACGCCGCTCACGCCGCCGGCGCGCATCCCGGCGCTGCAATCGGGCAAGGTGGATTTCCTGGTGGCGACGCTGGCGCCCACCCCGGCCCGGGCGCTGACGGTTGATTTCACCCAGCCCTACAATGCCTTCCAGATGGCGGTGATCGCCAAGAAAAGCCTGGCCGTGCACGGGCTGGACGACCTGAAAGGCAAGACGGTCGGCGTGAACCGCGGCTCCAGCCAGGAAAGCGCGTTGCAGCGCGTGGCGGTGCCGGGCCTGAAGATCGCGCGGTTCGAGGATGACAGCACGGTGGTGCAGGCGCTCGTTGCGGGCCAGATCGAGACGGCGGCGGTGCCGGACACGGTGCAGGCGGACTACCTCAAGAACCGCCCGGACGCCGACATCGAGGGCAAGTTCATCTTCTTCCAGCAGCCCAACAGCATCGCCGTGCGCAAAGGCTCGGACGAGCTGCTGCGCTGGCTCAACAACACGATCTACTTCGTGAAGGTCAGCGGCGAGCTTGACGAGATCTGCCGCAAGTGGACCGGCAGCCCGCTTCCCGCCCTGCCGACCTTCTGACCGCCGGGGCGGCCAGTGCCCGCCTTCGACTTCGGCCCGGTCATCGCCCATGCCGACACCATCGCCGACGGGGTGCGGCTGACGCTCACCCTATCCGCCGCCGGCATCCTGCTCGGCCTCGGCCTCGGCGTGCTGCTCGCCATGTCGCGCGGCCTCGTCCCGCGCCCGGTGCAGTGGGCGCTGGACGCCTACATTGAGGTGATCCGCAACACGCCGTTCCTGATCCAGCTGTTCATCATCTTCTTCGGCCTGCCGGTGCTCGGCCTCCGCCTGGACGCGATGCAGGCGGCGATCCTGACGGTCACGCTCAACCTCGGCGCCTATGCGACCGAGATCATCCGGGCCGGGATCGACAGCATCCACCCGTCGCAGATCGAGGCCGGCGCGTCGCTCGCCATGACCCGGTTGCAGGTGTTCCGCCACGTCGTGCTGATGCCGGCGCTGGCCCGGGTGTGGCCGTCGCTCACCAGCCAGTTCGTGCTGACCATGCTCGGCACCTCCATCTGCTCCTTCATCTCGGTGCAGGAGCTGTCGGGATCGGCGGCCCAGGTCGAAAGCGACACGTTCCGCTCGTTCGAAACCTACATCGCCGTCACTGCCATCTACCTCCTGCTGTCCTTGCTGCTGCGGCTCCTGCTCCTGTTGCTGGGCGAGGTTTTGTTCCCGCGCGGCTCCGGGCTGCGCCGGGCAATGGGAGGGCGGCGGTGATCCGCGGCCTCGGCGCGGACCAGGTGCTGTTCATCGTCGGCGCGCTGCGCTGGACGGTTGCGCTCGCGGCGCTGTCGCTCGTGATCGGCGGCGTGGCCGGGTTCGCGGCGGCCATCGCGCGGGTCAGCCCCTTGCGCGGCCTGCGCTGGCTGGCGGCGGGGTATATCGGGGTGATCCAGGGCGTGCCGGCGCTGATGCTGCTGTTCCTGGCGTACTACGGCCTGTCGCTCGCCGGGCTGGAGCTGCCGCCGCTGGCCGCCGCCGCGGTGTCGCTCGCTTTGTACGTCAGCGGGTATCTCGCCGACATCTGGCGCGGCGCGATCCAGTCGGTGCCGTGGCAGCAATGGGAAGCGTCGGGCAGCCTCGGCATGACGCGGGCGCAGCAGTTCCGCTACGTCGTGCTGCCCCAGGCGGTGCGGATCGCGACGCCGCCCACCGTGGGGTTCGCGGTGCAGGCGGTGAAGAACACCTCCATCGTGTCCATCGTGGGCGTGGTGGAGGTGTCCCGGGCCGGGCAGCTCGTCAACAACGTCACCTACGAGCCGTTCCGGGTATATGGCCTGGTGGCGCTGCTCTACTTCGCGATCTGCTGGCCGATGTCGCTGCTCGCGTCGCGGCTGGAAAGGAGGCTCGATGTCCGCAGTCCACGTTGAGGGCGTAGTCAAGCGGTATGGCCCGCTGGAGGTGCTCCGCGGCGTGTCGATGGAGGTGGAGGCCGGCCAGGTGGTCGCCATCATCGGGCGCAGCGGCTCGGGCAAGAGCACGCTGCTGCGCTGCCTGAACGGGCTTGAGGCGATCCAGGGCGGGCGCATCGCGGTTGCCGGGCACACCCTCGACGGCACGGACAAGAACCTGCGCGCCTTGCGGCAGGATGTCGGCATCGTGTTCCAGTCCTACAACCTGTTTCCGCACCTGCGGGTGGGCGAGAACATCATGCTCGCCCCGCGGGTGGTGAAGAAGCTGCCGGCGGCGGAGGCGGCGGGCGTCGCCCGGGCCGTGCTGGCGGAGGTCGGCCTGCCCGACAAGTGGGACAGCTACCCGGACAACCTGTCGGGCGGGCAGCAGCAGCGCGTCGCCATCGCCCGGTCGCTCGCGATGCAGCCCAAGGTGATGCTGTTCGACGAGGTGACCTCGGCCCTCGACCCGGAGCTGACGCTGGAAGTGCTGGCGACGTTGGAGCGGCTGGCGGGGGCCGGCATGACCATGCTGCTGGTGACACACGAGATGGAGTTCGCGCGCCGCATCGCCGACTTGGTCGTGTTCATGCATCAGGGCACGGTGTGGGAGGCCGGGCCGCCCGGCCAGCTTTTCGGCCAGCCGCGGACCCCGGAGCTGCGGCAGTTCATCGGCTCGGAGGCGCCGGGCCGCCCGGCGCCTCCGTCCCTGGGGCCGGCCTGATCAGGGATACGCGCCGCGGGTGGCCAACTGGCGGATCAGGTCGGTCTCGAAGGTGCGGTAGGGCGTGCCGTCCGGGTGGAAGATGTCGTGGTGCCAGATGATCGGGTCCTCCGACACGTAGGAGTAGGGCCACTTCTGGTCCGGCTCGATCAGCACGCGGAAGTCGGTGCCGCCCAGCGCCTCCGCCGTGGTGAAGGGGTGCTGCCACGAGTCCCACGGCAGGGTGGTCTGGGTCTTGCCGGCCACGCAGCCCCAGTTCACCGCGCCGACGTTCGCGCGCCGGGCGGCGACCAGGCTGGTCTCGAACAGGCTGCCCGCGTCGCGCGCCAGGTACTCCGTGCAGATGATCGGGCGGCCATACTGCCGGAGCCAGCCGATCCGTTGCACGAAGTCCTCGACCACGCCGTAGCTGTGGAAGGTCGTGATGTCGGACAAGGCGAGCTGGATGGCCTGGGTCGGGTTGAGGTTGCCCGGCGCCGAGTAGTCGCCTTCCCAGGGGCCGCTCGTCACCGGCTGGGTGGGGGAAGCGTTGCGCGCCCAGCGGAACACCTGGGGCAGCAGCCCGTTCACCAGCGCGACCTTGTTCGGCAGCTCCTGGTCGGCGTAGTCGGGGTTCGGGTTGTCCGGCTCGTTCCACACGTCCCAGAACAGCACGCGCGGGTCGCGGGCGAAGCTGCCCACGATGTCCTCGACGTAGGCTTGCAGCGCCGGGTACTGGCTGGGGTCCTGCAGCACCGCAGCACCCGGCGCCTGCACCCAGCGCGAGTTGTGCACGCCCGGCACCGGCGGCTTCTGCGGGCCGAGCTGCGGGTTCGGGTCCCAAACGGAATCGAACAGCACCAGGATTGGCCGGATGCCATGGGCGGCGGCGATGGACAGCACTTGGTTGATCCGCGACTTGAACCCGGCCGCGTCCTGCTGCCACAGCAGGTTGTGCAGGAACACCCGCACGGTGTTCATGCCGATGCCTGCGGTCCAGCCCAGCTCGCGCTCGATGGTCGCGGGATCGAAGGTGTCGGCCTGGAACATCTCAAGCTGGTTCGAGGCGGTGGACGGCACGAAGTTGCAGCCGACCGGCCAGGGCTGCGCCCCGTACCAGCGGTTGGCGCGGTCAAGCGACCAAGGCGCGGAACCCGCACCCCAAGCCGTCCCGAGGCCGGCGACGGCGGCCGTGCCTGCGGCAGCCGCGAACAGCCCGCGGCGCGTGATGGTTCCCATGCGTTCCTCCCCTTTGGTCCTTTTTGGACTTCTACCAGCGATAGATGAAAGTCATGCCCGGAGGAAGAGAAGTAGAGTCCATCAAGAAAACTTGAGTACATGCTGTGTCTGGAAGCACACAGCACAACCCTTGAGAGAAAATCATCAGATGTTTTGCGTCAGCTGTGCCTCGCCGGCAAGGTCCGTCATGCTGGCTTCGGGGAACGGTGCGGCGGCGGGTCAACCCTGCGCGGCGTTGCGGGCCACGAAGGTCCCGCGCCGGATGCGGCGCGCCCGGCAGGCCGCGTCATCAACGCGAGGCCAGGCAACGAATGCCATTTCGTTCTCATCGGCGATGGACGGTGCTACGGTGCTGGCCAGCATGTCGCCTGACCCCGGCCAGCCCCCTGCCCCACGCCGCATCATCCACATCGACATGGATGCGTTCTACGCTTCCGTGGAGCAGCGCGACGACCCAAGCCTGCGCGGCGTGCCGCTGGCCGTGGGCGGCTCGCGCGAGCGCGGCGTGGTGGCGGCCGCCAGCTACGAGGCGCGGCGATTTGGGGTGCATTCGGCCATGCCCTCCGTCACCGCCCGGCGGCGCTGCCCCGGGCTGGTGTTCGTCCGGCCGCGCTTCGAGGTCTATCAGGCGGTGTCGCGGCAGGTGCATGCCGTCTTCGCCCGCTACACGCCGCTGATCCAGCCGCTGTCGCTGGACGAGGCCAGCCTCGACGTGACCGCGCCCCTGCTGGACCGCGGGTCCGCCACTGCCATTGCCGAGGAAATCCGCGCCGCCATCCGGCAGGAAACCGGCCTGACCGCGTCCGCCGGGGTGTCCTACAACAAGTTCCTCGCCAAGCTGGCCTCCGACCATCGCAAGCCGGACGGGCTGTTCGTCATCACGCCCCGCATGGGACCGGCTTTCGTGGAGGGGCTGCCGGTGGGCAAGTTCCACGGCATTGGCCCGAAGACCGCGGCCAGGATGCACGCGCTCGGCATCCACACGGGCCTTGACCTGCGCCAGCAGCCGCGCGCGTTCCTCAGCGAGCATTTCGGCAAGGCGGGCGACT
>CAXSEX010000059.1:6843-12857 GCA_964236415.1 uncultured Acetobacteraceae bacterium
ACTATCTCTACGGAGTGGCGCGCGGCGTGGACGACCGGCCGGTGCAAGCGGACCGGGTGCGCAAGTCGGTGGGCGCCGAAACCACCTTCGCGCGCGACCTCCTGCACTGGGACGAGGCGACAGAGGCGCTGGCCCCGGTGTTCGCCAAGGTTTGGGATGCGTGCCGCCGGGGCGGGCATGCGGGCCGCACCGTGACGGCGAAGGTCAAGTATGCCGATTTCCAGCAGGTCACCCGCAGCCGGTCCTGCGCCGAGCCGGTCGGGACGCAGGCGTTGCTGGAGCAGGTCAGCCTCGCGCTGCTGCGCCCGCTGTTCCCGCCGAGGCTCGGCGTGCGCCTGCTCGGGGTCACGGTGTCAAGTCTGGAGGCCGACGTGCGGCCCGGCCCGGCCCAGTTGGCCCTCGGGTTGGGGTAGCCGGGCGGCGCGGCCCGCACCGCTTGTTTTCAACCCAGCACGAATCGCGTTATGGGGCCAGTTCCGAACCAGAAAGGACGCCCATGGCCCGCAAGCCGAAAGCCCAGCTCCACCCGGATGTCGCCGCGGCCCTGCCCATGGCCCTGGCCGCCATGGATGACGCCCAGGCGCCGGCGCGCCGAGGCCGCAAGGCGCAGGCCGACCCCGCCCCGGCCAAGGCGCCGCGCCGCCCGAAGCATCCAGCCGCCGCCGCGGCCGTCGCCGCGCCGGAGGGCCATGCCCCGCGGCGCGGGCCGAAGCGCCGCGCGTCGCAGCCGGACGGAGCGCCGGAGCAGGTCGAGACCGACGCGCCGGCTCACGAGGCAACGCAGCCTGCGGGCGACGACACGCAGCCGCCCTTGCCCAGCCTGGATGCGCCGCCCCCCGCACAGCCCGCGGCGCATTGGGACCGCGCCACGGACACGGTGCGGTTCGACTGGCCCGCCATCGAGCGGACAGCCGCGGCAAGCGGTCCGAACCAGCGCATGGCCAAGCTGCTGGTTGCCGCCCGCGCGGAGGGCGCCAACTCGCGCTGGCCGTTGTAGCAGGCGTCAGCCCGCTACTCGTCGGCAAGCACAGCGTCGAACCGCGCACGCGCCGCGCGGATGCTGGGGTAGTTGCCCTCGGCCCAGCGCGCCAGGCTGGCCAGCGGCTCCAGCACGGACTGCCCAAGCGCAGACAGCCGGTATTCCACCCGCGGCGGCTTGGTCGGGAAAACGTGGCGCGTCGCCAAGCCGTCCCGTTCCAGGTTGCGCAGCGTTTGCGTCAGCATCCGCTTCGAGATGTCGGGCATGATCCGGTGCAGCTCGCTGAACCGGCGCGGCGCGGCGGCCAGCGCGGCCAAGGCCAGCATCGTCCACTTGTCGCCGATGCGGTCGAGCACGTTGCGCACTGGGCAGGCTGCCGGGTCGAAGCCGGAGGCTTGCCAGTCTGCAAAGCTGCTCCCCAAAGGTGTGTCGCTCACGCCGGATGGTTCCCTGCAAGTTCCCTGGGCACGAAAAGCTGCCTCCTTACATCGCGCGGCGCTGGTCCCTAAACAAGACCACGTCTCGTTTTGAGACGTAAGGAGCGCAACCATGTCCCATGCCCAACCGCAACTGCTCGTCACCGGCGCCGGCGGCCAACTCGGCCGGCTGGTCGTGGACCAACTGCTCGCGGCGGTGCCCGCCAGCCGGATCACGGCCACCGTCCGCGGCGGCGAGGCGGCTGCGGAACTGGCGGCCCTCGGCGTCCAGGCCCGGATCGCGGACTACGACCGTCCGGACACCCTGGACGCGGCCCTCGCCGGCGTCGGCCGCGTGCTGCTGATTTCCTCCAACGACCTGGGCCGGCGCGTGGCGCAGCACCGCAACGTCATCGACGCGGCCCGGCGCGCCGGCGTCGGCCTGCTCGCCTACACCAGCGTCCTGCACGCCGACACGTCGCCCCTTGGCCTGGCGGGCGAGCATCGGGACACGGAAGCGTTGCTGCGGGCGTCCGGCCTGCCGTTCGTGCTGCTGCGCAACGGGTGGTACACGGAGAACCACACCGCCTCGATCCCGGCGACGCTGGCTGGCGCATGGCGCCCTGATCGGCGGCGTTGGCGAGGGGCGGGTCTCCTCCGCGGCCCGGGCCGACTACGCCGCCGCCGCGGCGGCTGTGCTGACGGCACCCCAGGACATGGCCGGCCGCGTTTTCGAGCTTGCGGGCGACGATGCTTACAGCCTGCCGGACCTGGCGGCCGAGATCGCGCGGCAGTCGGGCCAGCTTCTCGGCTACACGGACCTGCCCGAGGCCGACCACAGGGCCGCGCTGATCGGCGCCGGGCTGCCGGAGGCGCTGGCGTCCCTGATCGCCGACAGCGATGTCGGCGCGTCCAAAGGCGCCTTGTTCGACGATGGCCGTCAGCTCAGCGCCCTGATCGGCCGGCCGACGACGCCGATGCCGGCAACCGTGGCCCAGGCCTTTACCCGGCGTTGAAGCCACGGCGGGCGGCCCTTGACCCGTGGGCCGGGCTGCTGAGAATGTGCCGTTTCTGAGACATCCTGGCGCGGGCTGGGATGGGCGCGCCGCGGACCGGCGCCGGCCTTGGCGGGTCGGTCCGGCCAGGCCGGCAAGGAGGCGGGGTCCATGCTGTTTGCGACGCTTCTGAAATCCATCGTGCGGCGCGGCAGCATGGCGCTGACCGACGGCGCGGGGCGCCGACACCGGATCGGCGACGACAGCGCGCCGCGCGTGGCCGTCCGGCTGACCCGGCGGCACCTGGACTACACCCTCGCGCTCAACCCGAAGCTCTCGATCGGGGAAGCGTACATGGACGGCTCGCTCCGCATCGAGCAGGGGTCGGTCATGGACCTGCTGATGCTGCTCGCCGGCAACCTCGATGCGGTCGGCCCGGGCCATTGGCTGAACTGGGGCACCCATGCCCGCAGCCTGCTGCCGTCGCGGGTTCCCGCCGTCCGCGCACGGCGCAACGTTGCCCATCATTACGACCTGTCCCCGGCGCTGTACGACCTGTTCCTGGATGCGGACCAGCAATACTCCTGCGCCTACTTCACCGGCCCCGACGACACCTTGGAGGCCGCGCAGGCGCAGAAGCAGCGGCACATCGCCGCCAAGCTCCTGCTGGACCGCCCGGGGCTGCGGGTGCTCGACATCGGGTCCGGCTGGGGCGGGCTGGCGCTGTTCCTCGCGCGGCATGGCGCCGCCGAGGTCACGGGCATCACGCTGAGCGTCGAGCAGCAACGGGAAAGCACGGCGCGCGCCGCGGCGGCCGGGCTGGCGGACCGGGTGCGCTTCCACCTGCGCGACTACCGGCAGGAGCCGGGGTGCTACGACCGCATCGTCTCCGTCGGCATGTTCGAGCATGTCGGGCGCGGCAGCTACGGCACGTTCTTCGCCGCCCTGCGCCGCCTGTTGCGGGAGGACGGGGTGGCGCTGCTGCATTCGGTCGGCGACAGCGCCGGGCCGGGGCCGATCAACCCGTTCATCCGCAAGTACATCTTCCCCGGCGCCGACGTGCCCGCGCTGTCCGAGGTGCTGCGGGTGGTCGAGCGCAGCGGCATCCTGGTGACGGACGTGGAGATCCTGCGGCTGCACTACGCCGAAACGCTGCTGCGCTGGCGCGAGCGCTTCGTCGCGAACCAGGCGGCGGTCCTGCAACTGTACGACGAGCGGTTCTTCCGCATGTGGGAGTTCTACCTGGCCTTGTGCGAGGCCGGGTTCCGGACCCGCAGCAGCATGGTGTTCCAGATGCAGCTTGCCAAGCGCCTCGACGTGCTGCCGCTGACGCGCGACTACATGGTGGAGGCGGAGCGGCCGGCGGCGCTGCGGCCCGCCATGTCCGACGCCGTGGCGGAGCGGCACGCTACCTGAACAGGCGGTTCGCCCGCGTCAGGTCCTCGGCGGACAGCAGCAGGACGCGGGTCCGTCCGGCCAGGTCCCGGGCGGCGCGGGTGTAGGTCTGGTTGCTGACCACGGCGGCGTGGGTCGCGCCCATGAACGCTTGGCCCGCCAGCACCTCCTGCACGGCGGCGTTGCCGACCGGCCTGGAATACAGCTTGCACTGGATGACCACGCTGACCCGCCCCTTGCGCGCCAGCACGTCCACGCCCTGGTCCGCGGTTCCCGCCGTCAGGTTCGCCCGCCATCCCTGGCGGGCCAGGACGCCGGCGCAGTGCCGCTCAAAGCCGAGCGGCGTCAGGACGCTTGGCAGCCTGTCCGCCCACTTGCGGCGCAGGCGTTGCAGAAGCCGTATCGCCACCGCGATGACGGCTACGGCCAGCAGCAACAGGCGGTCATCGTGCATCACGATGCCGCAACGATGCGGCATTTGCCGATTGCGCGAAACTGTTAACTGCAACTTCGCGCATGATCGGCGGGCTGTGTGCCTTTGCTGCCGTGCCGGGCTTCCCCGGCCTGCGCGCTGCGATACGCCTCGCCGCCCTCCGCGTCGCGCATGCGCGCCCCGTGCCTTACAAAGCGGACGTGGATGGCGCATCTTCATGGGCGTCAGCAGGGTGCCTGGGGGCGATCAGGATGGGAGAGGTTGGTTGAAGAAGGTGCGCCCGGGGGTGGGGCCGGGATACCCGCAGGTCGTCGTGCTCGTGGGCGCCACGGGCGACTTGTCGCGGCGCAAGCTGCTGCCGGGCTTGTTCCACCTGTCGAGCGCCGGGTTCATCCCGGGGTGCCGGATCATCGGCGTGTCGCTGGACGACATGACGCCCGACGGGTTCCGGGAGCTGGCGCGCGGGGCGCTGGACCAGTTCTCCACGCGCCGGGTGAACGAGGCCGACTGGGCCGCCTTTGCCGAAAGCCTCGACTACGTGCCGCTGTCGGCTGGGGCGGACGTGCTCCGGGCGGCGGTGGAGCGGGCGGAGGCGTCGCTGGGCGGGGAAAGCCGCCGGGTGCACTACCTGAGCGTGCCGCCCAACGCGGCCCTGTCCGCCGTCCAGCTGCTGGCGCAGGGCGACCTCGTCGCCCGGTCCCGGGTCATCATGGAAAAGCCGTTCGGCTGGGACCTGCCCTCCGCCGTGTCGCTGAACGCCCGGCTGCATGAGGTGTTCTCTGAGGACCAGATCTTCCGCATCGACCATTTCCTCGGCAAGGAGCCGGCGCAGAACATCCTGGCGTTCCGCTTCGCCAACGGGCTGTTCGAGCCGATCTGGAACCGCAACTTCATCGACCACGTGCAGATCGACGTGCCGGAAACGCTGGGCCTGGGCAAGCGCTCCGGGTTCTACGAGGCGACCGGGGCGTTCCGCGACATGGTGGTGACCCACCTGTTCCAGATCGTCGCCTTCATGGCGATGGAGCCGCCCACCGCCCTGGAGCCGGTGCCGATCAGCGAGGAGAAGAACAAGGTCTTCCGCAGCCTGTTGCCGATCCAGCCGCATGACGTGGTGCGCGGGCAGTACACCGGCTACCGGTCGGAGGAGGGCGTCGATCCGGAGTCGGACACGGAAACCTTCATCGCCCTGAAGTGCGGGATCGACAACTGGCGCTGGGCCGGGGTGCCGTTCTTCCTGCGCACCGGCAAGCGGCTGGCGGAGGGGCAGCGGATCATCTCCATCGCGTTCCGCGAGCCGCCGAAGAGCATGTTCCCCGTGGGGTCGGGCGTCGGCGCGCAGGGGCCGGACCACCTGACGTTCGACCTGGCGGATGCGTCCAAGATGTCGCTGTCGTTCTACGGCAAGCGCCCCGGCCCCGGCATGCGTCTCGACAAGCTGAGCCTGCAGTTCGCCATGAACGACACGGGCCTGATCGGCGACGTGCTGGAAGCCTACGAGCGCCTGATCCTCGACGCGATGCGCGGCGACCACACGCTGTTCACGACGGCCGAGGGCATCGAGCGGCTGTGGGAGGTGTCGGTTCCGTTGCTGGACGCGCCGCCGCCGGTGCGGCTTTACGCGCCGGGGTCTTGGGGGCCGAAGTCGGTGCATCAGTTGGTGGCGCCCCATGCCTGGCGGCTGCCGTTCGAGCGGGCCTGGCGGGACCGCAACGGCGAGGCGGGCTGAGCGGCAGCAGGCAGGGCGGCGGACGCGGGTTGGGCCGGCCTTGCGCCGTCCGGCCCAACCTTGGCAT